>JAAEQP010001680.1 GCA_024231375.1 bacterium
CGCCCCTTCCGCTTCCGGTCACGCCATTGCGCCGTACCGAACGGAAACGTCCCCCCGCACCGCCTGTGCTCATGGCGAAGCTGCGCTACGGGCAGAAGAAGGCCGCCACGACGCCGGACGGTCAGACCTACGACTACTACGACTGGAAGTCCGATCCGGGTGATGCAGCGGCGTTGCTCAAGTTTGCCGGGCCGCGGCTCGGAATTCGCTACCGGGAGCAGATTGTCGGGCCGCAGTTGGCCAAAGTGGACCCCCGGGAGAATGCGATTCTCTACGTGACCGGGCACCAACGTCCCGAAGTGCCGGACGACGCCGCGCGGTTGATTCGAGACTTCACGCTTACGGGGGGCACCATCTTCGCCGACGCGTGTTGCGGGAGTCCACCCTTTACGGAAGGGTTCCTCGAATTCATGGAACAAATCTTCCCGGAGCGGCGATTTGCGCCTCTGGCGCCGGACCACGCGCTCTACAGAGCGTTCTTCCCCGTGCAGCAGGTGACCTTCAAAGAAGGTCAGAAGGTCACGGGCAAAGGCCCCCCGGAACTGTACGGCATGGAGCTGGGCTGCCGTACGGCGGTGATTTTCACCCGCCACGATTTCAGTTGCGGATGGGACAGCCATGAGCATGATGTGGGGGGACGGATCGACGCCCATGACGCCATGCGGATGGGGACGAATATGCTCGCCTACACCCTGGCGAACCAGGAGTTGGGGCGCTTCCTGTCGACAACCAAGACTTACTACGAGAAGCACAGCGAACCGGGCGCCGACGAGTTCGTGTTCGGACAACTCATGCACGACGGCGACTGGGACCC
>JAAEQP010001681.1 GCA_024231375.1 bacterium
AAGGTGGGCGCGTTCTCGCGTGGCGGTGTGAACGACAGCACGCGCCAAGTCTACACGATCCTTCGGGCGGCCCGCGTTTACGCGGCCACCTTCCGCGAAGACACGGCCGTGTTCTACACGGAAACCTGGCCGGAAGACAGCGACACCGGTCTGCCGACCGACGTGGCCGTCATGGATGGCCTCGGCGTGGCACGGCGGCTGCCGGAAACTCACGATCTCTACGAGAACATCCAGGCCGACCTTGCCAGCTTGTCGGCTGACGTGAGCATCCCATCCGAGGAGATCGATGACGCCCTCGACAACGTGTTCTTCATGGTCCAGGCCCCCGAGGTACAGATTCAGCCCTTGAGCGAGGGCGCCTGCGCGCGTGTTTTTCTGTCTGAGACAATGTACACGGCTCATCTTAACTACGTCTGCCTGTACGATCTCAGAGGGTGGGTTCCGGAGGATTTGGCCGACGTTCCTCCGCTGATCGAGCCACGCGAGAATCCCTACGCCCCAGGCGCGCCTAGGATTACATTTCCAGCTCATGTATTCCGTCCCTCTGGAATGCTGGACGGAGCTTACGGCGACTCGGGCCGCACCCTGTTGTGGGTGGGCGCAGCCCCGGACGCCCCCCTCGAAGATCGGTATTTTGAGAATGAAGGCACCGACTACGAGACGCTGTCGATCGTGGAACTGCATCCGGCGACAGGACGCGTGAAGATTTCGGAGGACATCAAAGTCAGGGAGTTCTCACCATGACGCGCGCGGTCCACTGTCGGCGAGACCACGGATTCACCTTGATGGAAACCCTGGTGGCCCTGGTTATTCTGTCCATCGGGATCGTGGCCGTGGCCAATTTGTTCCCTGTGGGCATGCGCAACGCGCGGACGGCCCACGAACGGACCCTGGCCGCCGAATACGCTGACAGCCGCGTGGGCCGGTTGCGCATGGAACGGGCCGATGCCTTTACCGCCTTTGGCTACCAGCAGCCGCTGGACAAGCCTGACGTGTTCCGTGGCGCATACACGACGCTGCAACTCATGCGCGGCAGCGAGGAAACCTATCTCCAGCGGGTGACGTTTACGGTGGAGATGCACGACGGCCGGCGCGAACAGTTCGTGACCTGGATGTCGGAGTTTTAGACATGCGCACGCGCAGAAGACATAGCGGCTTCAGCCTTACCGAGCTTATCGTGGCGATCGCGCTGTTCAGCGTGTTGTCGCTGGCCATTTTCGCGGTGTTCGTGAGCAGCATGCGCGCCGTGCGCACGGCCAACCAGGCCATGGAGGCGAACGAGATGGTGCGGGGCGCGTTCAACGTGCTCCAACGCGACCTGACCACCGCCTTCACCTCGCGCGACGCGGGCGAGCACTACCAGTTCTTCGGCGCGCCGTGGGGCATGATGTTCGTGGGCCTGGTGCAGGACAACGGCGTGATGAGGCTGGCCCGCGTGACGTACGTGATCCGGCCGACGGTGTACGACCCCGCGGTAGACGCGTATCAGGCGGAGAGCATCGTGGCCGCGGAATACGATCCAACCGTTGACCCGGATGAAGAAGATCCCATGAGCGACGTCCCGACGGACACGTACTCGCTTGTTCGGTTCGTGGAGATTGACGTCGAAGACCTTGATACCTTTCCGGGGGCTATATGGAGTCGTTGGGAGGATCCGAGCGATGAATACTATCGCGTGCCCGTGCGGAACGAGCTTGAAGAGGTGCGCGACTACGCAGCTTTGAACGGCCTTTCCGCCGAAGACACCGAGGTCTTGCTGTCGGCGAAGAAACGGGAGTTGTGGCTTCGGATGCTGTCCGGCACGGAACGCGGGGTGTTGCCCGACGGGTTGCCCGACGCGTGGGAGTACCTGCGGGCGGACCTCAATGCAGAGGCCGTCCTCGCTCCCGTCGAATATGTGCTTATGGAGAACATCGTGGCGCGTGATCCGGACAAGGACCGGCTGGTGCCCGACCACTATTTTGGCATGCTCACGAGCAACGAGGACCTCTGGGACGATCCGGCGACGCTGGTGGACCCGGGCAATCCTCCCGACGGGTATTGGCGTCGTGAGCCAGAGGGTACGGAGGCCGTGTTCTACTACGACCTCAGAGAGCGGCCCTTCTTCGAATACGGGCGCGTGGGCGTTGGGCTTCATAGTGCGGCCGCGGCGGACGAGATATACGCTGCAGCCACGGGCGACCTGTACTCCGACTGGAATACGTTCAGCAATTTCGAGAATCCCGTGTTCTTCATTGATAGAGAAGACGACCCTCTCGACCCGGCGCTTGAACCTCTGGGCGACCCGCTCCGGCCCCGGTTGCCTGAGATTGTACAAGTGCATCTTGCCGTGCGGTTCGAGAGTCCCTATGTGGGTGCGCGCGATTATGTGCGCGAACTGGATCAGACCATCGATATTCCGTCCGGTTACACGCGGGCGGATTTGACCACGGACCGAAGAGATCCGACCGCCGGACCGTGATCCGGCGCGGCGGACTGACACGAGACATGAACTGACATACGAGGCATCGGCGC
>JAAEQP010001682.1 GCA_024231375.1 bacterium
CACCGAGGACCCCGAGGTGGCGCTCGGCGTCATGCGCATACTGAGCGACAAGATCGCCATGGCCATGGAAACCTTCGGGGCAACATCGGCAAAAGTCCGGGCAAGTGATCTCAGATAGGAGCGAGGAGGTCGGCCAGTCTGGGGACGGTGCCAGGGTTGATGCCAAGGCGGTCGCCGAGGTAGTCCCAGAACGAGATGCCGAGCTTGTGACATGTTTTCATCAACCCCGGGAACGTATCGCGGCAGTCGCGTCCCGCCTCAGATCTGGTGGTGCCGCTGACCTTGCGCCGTGTGACCTGAGCGCGAACGTCGTTCTCGGTTCCGTTGGTGTGGAGCGGGATGTCGGGGTGGTCCAGCACCCGCAGCAACTCTGCCTTGTTGGCGTGCAATCGCCCCAACAGCCGGTCCAGGGTGGCGAAGCCGGTCCGGGTCGTGAACAGGTCGTGGAAGCGCCGCTCCAGTTCGCGGTGGCGCTTTTTCGAAGGAGCCTCGCGATAGGCCTTGAGGTCGGCATAGAGCCACCACATCCGGGCACGGATACGCTCCTTGGCCCGGCGGGCGGCATCGGTGAAGGCATCGAGCTTGTAGACCAGCCGTTCCGCATGGATCCAGCACAAGGCATGGATGCCGACATTGAACTGGCCCGCGTCGTCGGACAGGATCACCATCCCGTCGAGGAACCCGTGCGCCACCACCGCCCCCCAGAGCGCCCCCTCGGTGGCGATGGTGGCCGGGCCGGGATGGGCCTTCATGGCGGAGATTCCGAGGCTGTCCAGGTGCGCCTTCCATGCCGCCTCATCGTCGAAGCGGCGCCGGGGATGACCGGCCAGAAGGGCGATGACCGTGCCCGCGAGCTTGCGCTCCCGCATGTAGTCGAACGCTGCATCGTTCAGGACGTAGTCCGTATGCCCGGCGCGCAGCAAAGACAGGAAATTGAGCCGGCTCTTCGAGGCTGTGGTGGCGAAGAAGGTGAAGCGGTCGTTGCCGATCTGGGTGCAGTAGCCGTTGCGGCCCCGATGGCGCGCTCCGGTGTCGTCCACCGAGACCCAAGCGCCGCCCGCGCCCGAGAGGCCGGCGCGCAGCACGTCGCGGGCCTCGCCGATGAACGGCTCCTTGTCCCGGATGAGGAACCGCATCACCTGGCGCTCGGAGATCGAAACGTCCAGCATCTCCAGGAACGCCACAAGACGCGGCACCGTCGTCTGGCCCTGGTGGTACTGGGTCAGGATGAAGCGCTTGAGTTCGGGGCCGAAGTGCCCGTCGATCCCCGCCGGCAGATCAGCGACGATGGTGCGCCCGTCCGGAGCTACCCAGCGCTCGCGCAGGTATTGCACCACCCGGATTTCGATCTTCAGGTCCTGGACCGTGAACGACTGGTAGCCCTTGAAGCGCGATCCCGGCGGAACGTTGTCCGCCTTCATCACCCGCTTCTCGTGCGGTTCGCCCAGGACCTTGGGACCGCGCTGCCTGCGCTTGGAGTCCCGGCCCTTGCTACCGCGATCCGTTGCCTTGTCCATGCCCGACGACTTCGAAGGCTTGATATTCGGCTTGCCCTTGAGACCCTTCAACCGGGCAACCTCATCGCGAAGCGCCGCAACCTCCGACGTCAGGCACGCAACCTCCTCAAGCAGACCGATGACCAACGGCTTCAACGCATCCGGTGGAAGAACATCAATATCTAGGGGCAGCTTGACCATACCCCTACAGAATCATGAAACCGCTCCGGATTCAACTGTCAGTGAGTCCTGTGCGACCCTCCTGCCCGCGATTTTGCCGATGTTGCTATTGACGGCGATTCCGTGCAACACGGATGCGACACGGCGCCGTGAGAATGTTCCTTGCACGTTCACGTCGGTGTCGGTTCTTCGTCACCAG
>JAAEQP010001683.1 GCA_024231375.1 bacterium
CGGACCGGGACCGGTTCGCCTTCGACGACGCGGACCTCAAAGTGGACTTCGCCGAGGACCACGGGATGCCTGTCCGGGGGCATGCGCTACTCTGGCATCGGATGAATCCCGGGTGGGTCGAGAAGGGATCGTACACAGGGGCCGAGTGGCAGCGCATCGTGGAGAATCACATCGCGACCGTCGTCGGACGGTATCGTGGCCGCATCCATACGTGGGACGTGGTCAACGAAGCCGCGACTGGCCGCCGCCGGCTTCGGGACACTGTTTGGCGCCGGGAGTTGGGGCGGGGCTACGTACGCGATGTCTTTCACATGGCCCACGAGGCCGATCCCGACGCGTTGCTCTTCTACAACGACTACGGCGCGGAGGGATTGAACGCGAAGGCGGACCGCGTGTTCAAGATGGTCAAGAAGATGCTTCGGCGGGACGTACCCATTCATGGCGTGGGTCTTCAGATGCACGTCAACCTGAACAACGCGCCGCCCATGGCCGAGGTGAAAGAGAACATGGCCCGACTCGGCGATCTAGGCTTGCGCGTGCATATCACCGAGATGGATGTGGCGCTCAACGGGCCGCCCTCGGACGAAGCGCTTCAACGCCAAGCCGACGTGTATCGCGCCGTTATGGAAGTTGTTCTGGAGTCGGAGCACGCAAACGCAGTCGTACTGTGGGGAGTCTCGGACCGGTATTCGTGGATCCCCAATTTCCAACCGGGCAAGGGATGGGCCCTCATCCTTGACGAGAACTACCAGCCCAAACCTGCGCACGATGCCTTGCGCCACGTCCTCGCGCCTGTTGACAGCGAGGCGCGCGAGTCTTAGCCTTGAAGATCCGGGGCGCGTCGTTCCGCCCCGCAACTCGAAAGGATTCTGCAATGCTGTACCTGGACCGAAAGCACGGACGCCTCACCGCGCATGCCTGGATCGGTTGTGCGATTCTGGCGTTTATCTGTCTGCTTGCGCAGTCGAGCCTTGCGGCGGTCACCGCAACGCCCAACACGGTCGTGTTCCGTTCGCCGGAACAAACGGTCACGATCACGCTCACTCAGGATGGTGCGCCGGTGCCCGCGGCCGACATGGGCCCCTGCAAGCTCTTCGTCAGCGGCCACGACTACGATGAAATGTTTGTGTTCGAGAAACGCGACGGCGCCGTCACTCTTGTGCCGACCAAGTACCTTGAGGTGGGTCGCTACGACCTCGTCATTCGCACAAAGGCCGGCGAAGTCCACGTGGCCGTGTACACGCCCTTGAGTGACCAGAAGAGCATCGTGGAGAAACGCGCCGAGGATCTTGGCGTGTCCGTCGAGGAGGCCAAGCTGCAGTTGGGTCTGGCGGTTCAGGGTGTCCGCACCATCACCGAAATCGAACTGCCACCGGTCTATTACGAGGGGCAGACGCTGGAGTTGGCGATGCCCGAGACGCAAGACAGCGTCCACGTGTGGCGCATCAACGGGGAGGTTGTTCGAAAGGGCGCGGACGCCGCTGCCTTCTCGTACACGTTCAGGGAGCCGGGCGAATACACCCTCGCCTACACAGAGATGCGCGGCGACGCCGTGGTGACTGCCGCGGCGGCCCACACCACGGTGGTAGCGCTGCCGCCGATACCGGTTGAGGTAGGCGAGGATGTTGACATCGCATTTCGGGGCATCGCGGGCTATGGCGAGTACACGTGGAAGGTGGACGGCCGTCCCCTGACCGGGGGCGTCGCGCTCAAACATGCCTTCATCGAACCAGGCGCCCATACCGTCGAATGCCTGTCGGCGGCTCCGAACCAAGGCCCTGAAGACGGATTTGTGCGGCAACGGTATGCCGTGACGGTGAAGTAGTCGAAAGGAGAACACATCATGGACGCACTTGAAGCACTGAAGACACGCCGCAGCATTCGCGAGTACACGGGCGACCCCGTCGACCGGGCAGTAGTCGAAGACATCGTAGACTGCGGCCGTCTCGCAGCGACAGCCATCAACATCCAGCCTTGGGAATTCGTCGCAGTCACCGACGCCGGGATGCGCAAGCAGATCGCCGACACCACCGAGCACGGCAAGTTCATCGCCGACGCGCCGGTCTGCATCGCCGTTCTGGCCAATGACGGCAAGTACTACCTTGAAGACGGCTGCGCAGCCACCCAGAACATCCTCGTGGCCGCCCGGGCTCACGGATTGGGCACGTGCTGGATCGCGGGCGACAAGAAGCCCTATGCCGACGCCATCGTGAAGATGCTGGGCGCCCCTGATGAGTGTAAGTTGGTCAGCCTCATTGCGTTGGGCGTCCCCGCCGTCACTCCCGACCCAACGAAACGGCCGATCGAAGACGTGTTGCACTGGGGGACGTACTAGATTCCGGCGGAGCGGGACGAACCAAATGCCCCTATTTGGTGTCTGATAGAAGTGGAGACAGTTTCAGCAAGGCGCGGATCGGATCGCGCCGGAGCAAACTCGAATCGTGGTATTGCTGAGGGAAGCGCGCGGCCATTCCGACGCCAGTTTGGTGGCGGAATGCCGCAAAGGCGATTCGTCGGCCTTTGACGAGTTGGTCCGCCGACACAAGGATCGCCTGTACAACGTAGTCTACCGGTTCCTCGGGAACCGGGAGGACGCGCTCGACGTGTGCCAGGAGGCGTTTGTGCGCGCGTACCGCAGCATCGATGGGTTCAAGGGCAACGCGAAGGTCTACACATGGCTCTACAGCATCGCCGCCAACCTCGCCCGAAACCGGCTCCGCGACGGAGGCCGGAAAGGCCGGAACCGGGGCACGTCGCTCGAAGTGTTGCAGGAGACGGCCCCCGGCGTGTTGCGCGAATCGGAAGGCCGCACGCCCTCACCCCGCGCCGAGGCGGAAGGAAGCGAGTTGCAGGAGTTGTTGCAGCAGTGTCTGGAAGAGCTTCCGGACCACTACCGAATGGCGTTCGTGTTGAGAACGTTTGAAGACCTGAGTTACGAGGAAGTCGCCGAGATTGTGGGATGCCCCGTGGGCACCGTGAAATCGCGCCTGAACCAGGCCCGCCGCATGTTGCGGGACCGGCTCAGCGAACTGTCGGTGATATGAGGCCATGACGGACGAACAAGACAACATCCGCGACGATTTTTCGCCCCTGCTGGACGGCGAACTCGATCCCGAGCGGCGAGCCGCTATCGAGAAGCAGCTTGCTGAAGACGGGGATTTGTTGCGCGAACTCGAGTCGCTCCAACGGGTGGATGAGTTGTATCGAGACATGCCGCGCGAGTCGGCTCCGAGCGATCTGGAACGCCGTGTTCGTGCGGAACTGGAACCGGCCCCTGTACGCTTCAGGCGTCGGGGAGCGCCGCGCCTGTCCCTGTGGCCGTCCCTCGCGGCCGTGGCCATGTTCCTGGTCTTCGGAGCGCTGACCTGGCAGCTCCAGAAGGGGAACATTCCGGAGCACAGGCAGATTGCATCGGCTCCGCAAAAGGAGGTCATCGCCTCTGAACAGACCGATGCGGAGCGCCGCGTGGGCGGCTCCGCCGATACTCCCGGAAAGCGTGGTGTGCCATCGCCCAGTCGACGGGGTCGGGCCTCTTCGGAGCCCCTCATGATGAAGCAACCGGACAAGACGAAGCGCGAAGCGCCCGTTATCGAGATGGAGTCCCCTGAGACCAGCGATTCGGAGGGTATGATGGCGGACGCGCTTTCCGAAGAGACGCCGTCCGATCAAATCCCCGGCAAACAGGCGGAAGCGGATGCGCTATTTGGCGCCGGCGTCACCCCTCAGGACGAGGTGCGCGGCAGATCGGCCAAGGGGGCGCCCCTTGCCGATGATGATGGGGCCGCGCCCACAGCCATTGCCGGGGGGCAGAAGTTGGATTATGCCGCCCCACAGGCTCGTGCCCCCGAAGCGCAAGAAAAGTCCGAGAGTTATGGCGCGAAGGGACTCGAAACGTACGGGACGACAGAGGCTGAGGTGGTGGCGCCTCTTGCAGAAGAGCCGTCCATCGGCACCGTCCTGGCGGATGAGTCCGCGGAGGGGGGCACGGAGATCGCCGAGGTCGTGGAGGCGCCGGAGTCCGATGGGGAGGTGACGCTGTTGGCCATGGGTTCGCGTGAAGCCCTGCCGGTCACAACCTTCGACGAGTTGGAGGAATCGGCCGATCTGGCAGGCGTTTCGGGCTTCGTCGACGTTAAGATGGAGCGAGTATTGGGCGCTCAGTTGAAGTTCCCGGACGGGCGTGTGCCGCCGCTGGTGCCGCATGAAGAGCCCCGCGTGGCGGCTGAGACGCCGCCAAGACTGAACGCGCCGGCCCCCATCATCTTGGCAGACAGACCCAGCGGGGATGTCGCTGGCTTGTTAGCCGCCTCGCCACCTCCCGCCCCCGCCAAGGTCGTTGCATCCGTCGCTGCGCCAAAGGCGGCGCGGAAGCTTGCGGCATCGGAGATCCGATCTGAAGCGAAGACTGCGCAGAACCAGCCCATGCCGGTGACGAAGGCCGAACCGGTTCCTGCTCGCGTCACGAAGACCGTCGGGAAACGTGCCTTCGAATTGCGCGAGGGGATGTGGCGGCAACAGGGGTACGCGGCGCAGGAAACGACTGTTCTGAAGCGCGACTCCGAGGCCCTGCGCGCACTCGTGGCGCAACACGCCGATCTGGCCGACGTGACTGAGCTTCGCGGTTGGATCGTGTTTCGCGTCCGCAACGATTGGTACAAGATTCCGCCCGCGGCGCGTGCGAAGACGAAGGGCGACTAGAGCACTTCAACCAATTCTGTAGCCAGCATCTGCTGGTTGCGGCGTCGGCTGACCGCGTCACGGAACCTTGCCAACCTTGTCCTAACTGGCGCAGCTGCGGCTACACAATCACTTGAAGCGCTCTAGCTACGACCCCAGTTCGCGAAGCAAGTCCCACGAGTAGATGCCGGTGCTGTGTTGGTCGCTCCACGTCAAGACCACGGCGTAGTTGCCCAGCGGCTGAATCGATTCCACGGCGATGTCCTGCGGCACCGTATCCGCGTCCAGCGTCCGCACGCCTGTGTGTTCATCGACGCAGGAAGCACAGGGACACGCACACCGCGCCTTGTGGTTCTCGATGGTGACCTCCGTGCCGTCGCTCCACGTCACATGGATATGCCCCGGGATCGCCTCGACTTTGGGAGCGTCGTCCTTCTGTGCCCGGCTCTTGCCCACGGCGCGATGAACGTTCTCCGCCAATTGCTGCATGGCGTCGGCCGTTGTATCCGTGTCCAGGTCCGCGATGCCCGCGGCGATGGGCAGTTCGGCCAGGGTCTCGATGCCAAACTTCGCCTGCAATGCGCTCTGGCTTCGTCCGAAGGGATAGTGTACGGCGTCGCACTTGTCACAGGTGTAGGAACTCATGTTCTCGACCACGCCCAGCACGGGCACGTCTACTTTTTCGAACATGACGATGCCCTTGGCCACGTCCACCAGCGACAACGCCTGCGGGGTCGTGACGATAATGGCGCCGTCGAGGGCCGCCTGTTGCACGATGGTCAGTTGAATGTCGCCGGTGCCGGGTGGCAAGTCGATGATGAGGTAGTCCAACTTGCCCCAGTCGGTCTGCGTAAGGATCTGCTGAATGTATCCCGACACGATGGGTCCGCGCAGCACGGCCGGCGCCTCGCCAAGCAAGAATCCCAGGGACATCAGCTTCAAGCCGTCCTGTTCCATGGGCAGAATCCGGTTCTCGCGCGAGAACATTTGCGGATTGTGGATGTTGAAGAGGGTCGGCATGGACGGACCGTACACATCGGCGTCTAGCAGGCCGACGGCGAGTCCTTCGCGGACCATGGCCTTGGCCAGGTGTGCCGCGACCGTCGATTTGCCCACACCACCCTTGCACGACGACACGGCAATGACGGCGTCCACGGTCTGCAAGGTGCTGACACCGCTCGGCGCCTGCTGGCGCCGCGCTTGCTGCGCGCCCATGGTGACGTCAACCGACGTCACGCCGGGAACGGCACGCACGGATTCTTCGCACATCTCGCGAAACTTGCTCTTCATGGGGCACGCCGGCGTGGTGAGTTCCACAGTGAAACTGACGGCGCCGCCGTCGATGGAAACATTCTTGATGAATCCCAGCGACACAATGTCCCGGCCCAGGTCGGGGTCCATAATGTGCCGCATGGAATCGAGGATTTGTTCTTCGGTAGGCATGACAACTCCCGTCATAGGTTCTGAATCGGTCGGCTACTTCTCTCGAAACGCTCAAGGGGCGGAATTATAGTCCTTGCGGACGAAAGGGTCCAGGCAGACGCCTGACTTACGTCGGGGGTAGGCAGAACGCGGGTGAAGAGGCTATCCCATAACGGGTTTCTTGAATTCCAGGCCGCAGTAGAGGCATCTCCAGTGCTTGGAGTTTGATGTCCGGCCGCATTGCGGGCACTTCATCGGGGTCTCGGTCATTCGCCCGTCCGCCACGCCGTCGCGCAGGTCGATCTCCTGGGCCATGCGTTCGAAATCGGCATCGGTTAGATTCAGTTTGTCGCGCACCAGTTCCCAGAGCGCCTGGTTCAGCAACTGGAGCCGCTGGATGTGGTGCGTCATGTCGCGCATCTGCATCTGCAAGCCTGTAGCGCCAGCGTCGCGCGATGGCTTGGGCGCCGGGGCGCTTTGAAGACCCGTGCCAGGTGTGATGAACATGATCCTTGACCTCCCTGTGGTCGACTCGGTTTCGAGGACGTGCCGCCGCCACGTCCGCATTCCGATTCTAACTCCCGAACCCGGATCGAACAAGTTGTTAGGTTCCCCGTTTCGGATGCGCAAGCCGCGACTCCGAGATCGCGGGGTGACAGGACATAGGCCCATGGGCTACACTCCGCCCATGGCACACGCACGCAGTCTGGTCGGGCGATTCGTCCCCAGCCGTTTGCTGGGGGTGGAGTTTCCGCTTGTCGAACGCGAACTGGCCCGCGCCGGAAAGACGCGGCTATTCTTCATCGTGCGTGGATTGATCGCGGGATACGCCTTCCTCGGCATCACTCTGTTCTGGGCTTCCCGGAGCTACCTGCACGTAGCGCCCCAGGAGTTCATGGCCTTTCTCCAGAAACTGCTTTCCACCACGGCCAAGGTTCAGTTCGTGCTCCCCTTTGCGGTTCTGGCGCTTGCACCGCCCCTCATCGCCCGCGAGAAGGAAGAGGGCTCGTTGGACATGCTGTTCGTGGCCGGCTTCCGGGGCCTCGACATCTACGCCGCCAAACTCATCGGCGTGGTTGCGCCGGTGGTCATGCTGGTGTTGCTCCCCATGCCTCTGTTCACGCTCTGCGGCGCCTGGGGACTGTGCAATCCCGGCCACGAACTCCTTCGGCAGGTTCTGGTCATTGCCTTCACCTTTGCCCTGGCTGGTATAGGCCTGCTTGCGTCGAGCTACTGCCGTCGGGTCGGCGCCGCGAGCCTCTTGACGCTGTTCGTGGTGCTGGCGTGGACCCTCGGGTGCGCGTACGTGAGCCGCAGCTTCTTCCGGGCGGGGTTCCTTACTTACCTAAACGGGGTCACGGCGCTCGCCGCGGGCACCGGTATGTCGAGCGCCGCAAGTCTGGCGTTTGGCTTCGCCTGGGGAGCAGCGGGTGCCATTGCATTTCACGTACTGTTGACGGTCGTCCTCGGCTATCTTGCAGTCCGACGGCTGCCGCGCATGGTCTACGCCGAACGGCGTGCGAGGAAGAAGCACCGTTGGCGCAAGCGCCGGCCGTACCGTCCGCTGCGGTTCCTGCCTGCTCCGGCTGCCTACGCCTTCGCCACCATGTCGGGCACGGGTCCGGCCGTGCGGAACCTCGGGGGAATGTGGCTGTTCATGATCGTCAGCGCTGTGGCTGCTTGGCTCGCACCGTGGCTGCTGCTGTCCCTCCTGCTCCTGCTCTGTTACGACACGGTCGCCTCGGCCCGAGACGCCGCCCGAGAAGGCGGAGTGCTGTCCGACGTGCTCCTTATGCCCGTGGACGACCGGCAGGCCGCGCGCCATTTCCTTCGGGCCTACACGTGGGCGGGCATCATCTATGTGCCGTCGTTCGTGGCCGGCCTGGCGGGGGTTTTCGCCACCTCCACAGCTCTAAGCGACCCGCTGTTGTGGGTGCTTGGCCTCGTCGCGTGCCTTGCGGCGACGCGATGCGCGGTCCTGTGCGGGGCCAACCTCGCGTTTCAGGGCGGGCATCCTGTGATGGCGACGATCGCCTCGGCGGCCGCGGTCATTGAGGTGGGTGCGCTGGGAGGAGTGGTGGGCTTCCAGGCTCTCAGACTGCGTCGGTTCCTGAGCTTCGCGAGTCCAGAACGCGTGGGAATCGTGGGCGCTCTGGTCGCGTGCTGCCTGACAATGCTCTGGTACTATCCCCGCTACGCCAAGAATTTCCGGGCCGCGGTCTTCGAACCCAAGCAAGTGAAGAAGAAGAACTGGTGAGGCCTTCGGCGGGGCTTGACGCGCGTACCGCACGGGCGCGGTTCTACGGTGTGGGATCCGTCTCTTCCGCGGGCGCGACGTCGCGCGCGGGAAAGAGCACGCGGATGACGGTGCCTTGTCCTGGGCGGCTGTGGACGTGCAGTGCGCCACGATGACCGCGCACGATCCCCAGGACGGCGGCGAGCCCTAAGCCGCGCCCCACGAACTTCGTCGTGAAGAAGGGATCGAAAATGCGCGCCTCGGTCTCGGCATCCATCCCGCATCCCGTGTCGCTCACCTCTACGAACACGTACTGCCCCTCGGGCAGATCTTCGTTCAGGTACATTTGGGACAGGTACTCTTCGTCGGCATGTGTGGCGCCCGTCCTTACCGTGATGACGCCGCTTCGGTTGCCGATGGCATCCGAAGCGTTGGTGGTCAGGTTCACGACGACCTGCCGTACCTGGGTCGCGTCGCCCTCCACGAGGGGAATCCCCTCGTCGAGATCGTACCGCAAGATGGCCTTCTTCGATACGGCCGTGCCAAGCAGGTGCGACATGTCCTCGACCACGTGCGACAGGTCCACGGATTGCACGTCGATCTGGCCGCGTCCGGAATAGGCGAGAAGCTGTTTGGTGAGGTCTGCGGCGCGGAGTGCCGCCGTTTCGATTTGGGAGACGCTCTCTCGTGCGGGCGCCTCGGGCGTCAAGTCCAGGAGTGCAAGACCTGCATTGCCGAGGATACCCATCAGAAGATTGTTGAAGTCGTGCGCGATGCCACCGGCCAACACGCCCAGGCTTTCCTGCTTCTGAGCCTGCTGGAACCTTTCTTCGAGCCTTCTGCGTTGCGTCTCTTCGCGGCGTCGGCGTATGGCATTGCCGAAGACGTGCCCCAGAATTTTCAACAGGGCGATCGTATCCTCGGGCCACATCCTTTCTTCGCGAACCATCTCGAATCCGAATACCCCCATCAAACGCTCACCGGAAACGAGCGGTACGATCACGGTGGACACAACGTCCTGTCCCTCGAAGAGGGCGCGCTCCCGGGCTGCTTCCAGCCCGAGGTCGGAGACGCGGGGAATATGCAGCACCTCCCGCTCGCGCAATTGACCCGCCGCCCATTCGAAATCGGCCGTCGGCAGACCCTCCGAGACCTCGGCGTAGGATCGGACGCCTTCTGCGCACCACTCGTGGCCATACAAGAACGAACGCTCATCCTCGGACAGCAGCGAGATGTGTGCGCGGTCCACATCGGCGAATTCGCCTATGATTCGGAGCGCCCGCCGCAGTTCGGTGTTGAGCCGCTGCGAACTCACGCTGATGAAGCGCGTCGACAATGAGGCGATGAGCCGCTCAAGTCGGACATGGCGCCGGAGGCTCTCCTCTGCACGAATGCGCGCAAGGGTGCTGCCGACCTGGCCCGCGACGGTCTCAAGCGCGTGTCTGCTCGCAGGCAAGACATCCTCACGTCGCCGCGACGCCAAGCTGATGCAACCCACCACCCTGTCGTCATGACGTAACGGTACACAGGCGAAGCCGCGCAATCCCTCGTGGTGCATGTGAGCCGCCACACCCCCATCCAGGTCCTCGATAGGACGGTACACGGGAGTACCCCTCGCCACGAGGATCGCGGAGGGATGGTCCGGCTTGACTACTTGCATGGCTTCGATGAACTGTGGGGAGAGCCCCGTGTGACAGGCAAGCTCAAGCGCCCCCGTCGTCTCGTTGATCAGGTAGACACCCCCGCACTCCAAGCCGGACACGCGTGTGCCGGCCGACATGCACAATTCCAGGGCCTCGTCCAGGTCGGTGGCCCTGTTCAGCGCCATCGCCAGTCCATGCTGCACGGCGCCCGACTCTTCCATCAGCTTGCGGTCGGTGATGTCTACCAGGAGCGTGACCCACGATACGCTGCCGTCGGGGTGGCGCATGGGCGCGCCCGCTTCCTGATACCACCGGCCGTCGCGGGGACTCAGGTGTTCCCCGACCGTAGGCTCTGCGTCGGCGAGTTCGCCGCTTCGCGGGCCGCACCACAAGCAGGCCTTGGGGAGGCCGTGAATCACGTCCTGGCAACGTCTGCCTACTGCGTCCTCGCCGACACGGTCCTCGAGACGTTCATTTACGTATTCGACTACGCCATCCGGAGAGCACACGTACACAAAGGCGTTCAGTGAATCCAGCACCGACCGGTACCAGCCCTTGCGGCCGGTCGAGTCGGGAGAGGGGCCGCGGGCGTGACGGGACGCGAGAGTCAACCGCTCCCGAAGCGTGTCAAGCTCGTCAAGGAGTTTCGATTTTGTCACATCGACTTGGTTCATTGGCATAGTTGCGGGGATGAGTTCCCTCCGAGCCGGGCGTCCCTCCCTCATATTGCGCCCTCAACGACTCCCCATCCTATCACATTTCGTTCCGAGTCCAGCCCTCAATATTGAAGCTATTCGGGCAGGGGTTTGCAACATATTGTTTGGTAATGGTTTACGTACTGGATCGGATTCGTGTGTATTCGTCGAGCAAGGCCATGAAATTCTCGTACGGGGTGCCGCATGCGACGGAATGGCTTGGCCCGAGGATGAAGCCCTCTTCCGGCCGTCCGGCACGCACGGCGGCCCGGATGTTTTCCCGGCAGTCGTGAGGCGTTCCTGTCAACAGTATTTCTAGTGAAATACCGCCCCAGAACGCCATATTCCCGCCAAAGTCCAGTTTCAGCGACGCTACGTCCATGTCCGGGATGCTCTGCAGCGACTGATAGCACTGGACCCCCGCCTCGATGAATTGGTCCATGAGCGACCGGTTGTTGCCGCAGTTGTGCAGTATCGTCTGCTGACCCAATGCCCGCACCTTGGATACGCGTTGCTTCATGAAGGGGAAGCAGAACTCGCGGAACAGGTCCGGCGAAATCATGGGACCTTTGCTAGATGCCATGTCCTGTTCAAAGAACACGGCGTCCTGTCCAGGCCGGATGCACCAGGCGTCCGCGGCCTCCTGCCGCGCAACGGATTGACGCGCGGCCGCTTTCAGGACGTCCGGCGCCAGGTAGTAGGCCAGCAGTCCTCCGGATTCGCCGGGTAGATTCACCATGGCCGTCAGGCCGCAGCCCGTTCCGGCGATGTAGCGGTCCGCGCCCAAGTGTTCGATCATATAGTCCACGGCCTCGAATACCGACGGGTCCGGCTCATGCATGTCTAGGGGGGTGTCAAAGTCTTCGACCGTGGGCGTCGGCGGCTTCGCGCTGTCGGGTACATGCACCACGGAGATGTCGTTTGTCAGTTCCGACGCCTTCCAGATGCGACCGGCCTCATCCTCCCACGTGGCGTCGTCGAGGCGTCTGACCTTGGGCGGTTCGTAGTCCCGGGGAGGGACGAAAGGGGCTTCTTTGAACGTGATGATGTCGCAACAGTCAATCTTCCGGAAGAACTCGACCGTGTCCTCCTTGTAGCTCTCGACCACCTCGTCGCGCCGGCCTTCCCAGAGGGCGATCTGCGTCTTGATCTTGTTGCGCACATAGGTCTCGCGGCCGATGACCGCTTCGATGATGTCGTGGTCGACCACGTAGAATCCGAGCGGGACGTAAGGCGCGGACTCTCCGGCGATCACGCGCCGGACACATTCCTTGCTGGTCATTCCAGGTTCCCCGATGGTCTGGCCAAACCCCTACGGAAGCAGGAAAAGGCGTCCTTCCCCCGCATCCAACGACACCTGAAGCCCATCCATATCGGGGCTGTCGTCGACTATGGGCGCTTCCTTACCGGTGGTCTTGCTGACTTCCATTACCTGCCCCGGCTCGGCGTCGAAGACGACGGTCGGCCACTGGCAGTAGGCGAAATGGTAGTTGTTCAGCAGCACGGCGCGGCGGCCATCCGCGTGCTCGAATACGCCGACCAGATACTCGAAATCCGGGTCCACGTCAACACGCGCGATTGCGCGGATCGGCGTCCCTTCCAGGACTTCCGCTGGATCGTCGTCGGGAGTGACGCGAAACACGCCCGTGCTCGTCAGTTGCATCAGCGTGGGCCCCAGGTTCTTCAGCTCCGCGTTGATGCGCTTGGCCTGATACCAGTGCCGTGTGCGACGGTCGTCGCGCGCAATCAGCGCCCCGCCCTTGGGGAATTCGTGACTCAAGGGCGTGTAGTAGCAGAAGTACAGCACCCCCTTGGCGCCGTACGCGAGTGACGAGTAGATCTGCCACCGCATCTGCGATTCCGTTGGGTCCGTCATGGCGCCGAAGGGCATGGCGTTGAAGAAGTTCCAGAACGGGATACCGTGTGCCATCGAGTGCTTGCGCATAGCGGCCAGGTTCCGGCAGTAGCCGTCCCGGCCGTCGTGGTCGGGGTGGAACCGGGGGTAATGGTCCATGCTGAGTACGTCGGGGTCCACCACCCGGCAGAACTCGGCCAGATGGGCATCATACGATTCGCTCCCCAGTTGTTTTGGGCTCGCATAGTCCGGAAACAGGTTGATGTAGGCGAGTTTGCCGGGATACCGGCTGCGAATCTCGGCCACCCGTTCCGCCAACTCGGGAAACCGGGACGCATTCGGCTCGTCCACAAGCCGGTATCCCCAGCATGTAGCGTCCGTTGGGTAGGCGTCCAAGTCGAACTGGCCCGCACTGACCAGCACCTTCATGTCGTGCTGCTCGCACAAGGCGATGCGCTGCCGGACTTTCTCCTGGGAGGTTCCGCCGAATCCGCCGAGCACCACCGTGAAGTTCGCTTCAGCCAGCTCGGCATACCGTTCCTCGAACCGCTCGTCGCCGGGGGGGTCTACCCAGAGTCCGATGGCAAACCGGTCCTGAACGAAGCGGGTCTGCTGCGCCGGCGCATCCGCGGCCATCGCCGCGCCGCATACGGAAACAAGCACCAAGGCGACTGGCAACGTGGCTCCACCCCCCATCAACTTGAGTCTGCCGGGACCAAACAGAACAGCCATGTCTCTCCCCCTAGCCGATTCAATCGGCGGTAACCAAGGCATTTGTCGTGTGGCCGCATTGTAGCACCGGGGCACGCGTTCCGCACCCAGGGGAATAACACGAAGGCCACCCGGGGAGAGGCGTCATCACATTTGGGTCCTCATCGGTGCGCCGCGCGTCACTACCCGTCACCTGCAGGGGGCGCGCCG
>JAAEQP010001684.1 GCA_024231375.1 bacterium
CGCAACTGCGTGACGCTCTTCAGCGCAGTATCGATCAGGCTCAACGCCGACACGGCGCCGCCCACGTTCGACACCTGCACCTTGTTGATCTTCAGGTCGTTCGTTTTGGCGCCTTTTACCGACACGGCCAGAACCTGGCCCTGCCGCGCGCCGACCTGAAGCGTCACCGTCGTGGTTGCTGCACTGAGCACCCGGACCCCGTTGAACTCGGTGTCCAGAGCGATGTCGTCGATCTGCTGCAGCAACTGCGACACTTCATTGTTCAACGCCGCGCGATTCGTGTCCGACAAGGTCCCGTTGGCGGACTGGACCGCCAACTCGCGGACACGCTGCAGGATGTTCGTGGTTTCGCCGAGGCTACCCTCTGCGGTCTGCACGATGTTGATGCCGTCCTGCGCGTTCCGCTGCGCGACGCCCGTGCCACGAACCTGAGAGCGGAATCCCTCAGCGATGGCGAGACCCGCGGCGTCGTCCTTGGCGCTGTTGATACGCAGTCCGCTCGACAAGCGCTGCAACGACGTATTCAACTGATTCGTCGATCTGCGGAGTGTCCGGCTCGCATTCAATGCGGCCACATTTGTGTTGATTCGAAGTCCCATAACTTACCCTCCTTGAGTGTCTCGCGGGGCATCCCTACCCCGCCGGACAGGTGAACCACCTGCCCTGCTAAGTACGGCGGTGATCGACAGAGGCAGTCCCGTACCTTCTGTCGAACGCTCTATTCTTGCCGGCAGTCACCTCCTTTCGGACGGTGGCGTCTTCTCGACGTCCGTCACCATGGACCTATGTCCAGCCTCGTGGCATGCAACCGTGCGGAGACCCGGCAGGCCATCCGTAGCCTGCCACGGTCCACCGCGATGCCATGCCTTGACCGTGCCCGGTGGCGGTTTCCGAAGAAACCGCCACCGGCTACGGATTCAAGCCAACTGCGTGCGACGTGCTCTAGCCGAGCAACTGAAGCGCCGTCTGGGGAACGATGTTCGCCTGTGCCAGCACCGACGTACCGGCGCTCACCAGAATCTGGGTCCGCGTGAAGTCGATCGTCTCGCGCGCAATGTCTGCGTCGCGGATGGCGCTCTCCGATGCGGCGGCGTTCTCCTCCTGGATGGCCAGGGTGTTGATGGTGAACTCCAACCGGTTCTGGAACGCGCCCAACGAGCTCCGCAACTGCGTGACGCTCTTCAGCGCAGTATCGATCAGGCTCAACGCCGACACGGC
>JAAEQP010001685.1 GCA_024231375.1 bacterium
TGAAGGAGTAGGGGGGCGAGGCTATCAGCCGTCGGCGGTCAGCGGTCAGCCGCTCTTGCTGTATCGCACAATGACGACTTCGGCGGAATTCTCGACCTCGGCGAATGCCTCCCGCATGGCTTCAAGAGCAGATACCTCGTCGAATCCACCGGAACCGGCGCCCACAATCGGGAACGCAACGCTACTGAACCCGCGTTCGCCAACAAGTGCCATGGCGTTTCGAACTGAGTCTTGAATGGAACGCTGAGACGCACGCCAGAGCATGTTGATGCCGGCGACGTGGATGATGCCCTTGAATGGTAGCCTGCCGGCGCCAGTGAGAACCGCGCCGCCTAGTGGTATCGGACCGTTCCGCCCGACCTCACGAAAGGGGGCGTATCCGCCACGCCGCTTGATGGCCCCGGACACCCCTTGCGGTAGCAGCAACCACCACGGGATGATGTTCCGATTCCATGCGTTGACGATGACGTCCACCTGCTGATCAAGCAGGTCGCCATCTACGATACGAACTTCCATGTCAGAAACCCTACTCCGGCCAGTATCGTCAACCAGGCACAGCATCCAATCAGACTGGCTGTGTGAAAGAGCAAGAGGTACCGGTAGTGCCGGTCACACCATGACCCCGTGTAGGGCACTGCGCCTGGGAAATGGCGGGTATGACCGGGTTCCCCGCAGACATTGCAGAAGCCACAATACCCCCGAGGCACGCCCTGCTGCTCCAACACCTCAGGCTTCTTTTCCCACAAATCACAGTAGCAGTGCCTCTTCTTCATGCCTTCGTCGTGGTCTTCCATCGGTGCGGGTCCCGCAGGGCGCGTGTTCATCTATCAAGGAGACAGGCCACGCAACCTCGTTCGTGCAACAGGCGTCCATGCCTTGAGGCTTCGACTTGCCCACAGTAGAGCATAACGGAATCGCGCGTGTGGGAGATGACGCCGAAGACTCAGCGTTGAAGCAGGGCGCGAAACCCAGCTTGCTCGAAGTGGTGGTCCGCGGTCAGCACCTCGGTAAGGTTTCGTTTCCGCATGACAGCCATGGAGATGCAGTCAGTGAGCGACCATGCTTTGTCTGGGCGATCTGCGTAGAGCGCTAGACCGCTGCTGATGGATTCCGAGGAAGCCGGGACGATACAAGTCCCAGGGTCCTCCCGAAGCATCTTGTGGAAACGAAGGAACAGAGCTCTGTCTCGGGGGGCGCGAAGGTGGTTCGCGAGCTCTACCAACACAAACTCGGTGGTAATCATGGCGCCTGAGAATCCCGCGGCGAATTCCGTTGCCGTTTCATGTCACCGGTCCTTCGGGTTGCTGAAGGCGATGTAGAAGGAGGTGTCGACGAATACCGAGGTCATTCTTCGCGTACGCCGTACAGGTAGTGGTCGTGATTCTCGGCTGCGTCCGCCGGGAGGCTCTGTGCCTTCCCCATGACTTCCGCGAAGCGCTCTCCGAAGGTCAGACCCGAACTGCCGGCAGATTCTGGTTCCGTGGCGATTTCAAATCTGACAGAGGCGCCTTCGGGCAGTTCAACCGGGTCGTCTGCCAGAATCACGCCGTTTTTCACATGTCCCTTGTAGACCATCTTGAGTTGCTCCTCACTCAACACTCGTATTGTATCACGGACCTCCGACCCGCGGAAAGCGAAGGGGAGCCACAGTGATCGCGCCTGATCGGAGGAGAAGCGTTCTTGCGTCGTCCCGTCAGGGACGGCCGAGCTTAGCCCCGTGTTTCAACACGGGGTCGACATGTCCCTTCAAGGACGAGTCCCGTAGGGACGCTCGAATCGAAACGGAGCCCAGAAACAAGGCCCTCGCTCTTGAGCGTAGGTTGCAGCCGATGAGCCGACACGTCAGCGTGATGGCACGGGTTCGGCCGTCCCTGACGGGACTGGCAAGCCCCGGACGCGTCCCCCACTTGTCGCGGCTGTCATGCTGACCGTTTCGGTGGGGTTGCCTGGAAGGGGAGCCTACATGGAGCGGGCTCCCCTTCGCTCGTCTTCGCATTTACAGTTCTATTCCGCCGCTACCTTTACCACGACGAGGAACTTCCCGCTCTTGCACTGTTCGGCGCTCTTGCTGAAGGTCCAATCGGGATTGGCGCCGGTGCAATTGCCGATGCCTACGTCGGTGCTACGTCCGCCGCGGTGGTTGTTGAACGCCAGGAGCGTGGTCCGCGACGCGGGGTCGTGGATCTGAAGACATCCGTATCCCGGGTTCTGGGGCGCGGACATGGTATCGTCGAAGTCATATTTGTCGGCGCTGGCGCCTTCGAGGCCGCGGGCGGCGTCGGATCCGTAGTTGCAGGCCCACATCTCGATGGTTCCGTTGAGTTGACCGGCGGGGAGGCCCTCCACGTTGGTCTTGACGAACAGGTTGCCGAGATCCTGTTGGAACTGGGCACCGGCAACGGGAATCGGCACACCGATGAAGTTGACGTCTTGGGTGAACGCGTCCATCTCGGCGTAGACCCACTGGATGTCGTTGTCGGCCTTCACGATCTGGAGGTAGTATCCGATTCGTTCGATGCGCTTGCCTTTGAGCTTGGCCCGGTTGTTAACGTCGTACGCGGCCCTGGTACCCCGCATGGTGACGTTGGTGGGGTCGAGCGCGTAGAGGAGTTCGAGGGATTCGGCTTCGGGAACCTGTGTCCGTAGCGCACCGTCCACCGGGATGCTACCGGCACGGAACGCGTCGGCAGGCAGCCCCGCCTCGTTCATCAGGTTGGGTTCGGCGCACTGGTCCCACGCGAAGCGGACCGCCACTGGCGTGTCGACGCCGTCGGCGGTCAGGAGAACGGTTGCGTCGTCGATGACTGCGTTGGCGGCGCGGTATACGCCGTCGGGGCCGGCAATGGTGAACCTCGAGGGCGCGGCGCCGTCGCGGGTCGTGAGCCCCTTGGCATGCTTGAAGTGCACGCGTAGCGTATTGCCCTTGACCTTGAACTTGTCGAAGAGCGGGCTGTCGCACACGACCTTTCTCTGTCCGTAGGTCTTCTTGAGCGCTAGGAGAGCGAGCCGTTTTCCGACGTCGTCTTTGTTGGTGGGGTGAATATCGTCCAGGTCGCCGATGTCGTTGATGACGGCCATGCCGGTGCCCTTCAGTTCGAGCGTAGCGGTCTGTGCCTCCCAGATCTCCGGAAGCGCGAGAGGGTCGCCACCGTACCGGAAGGGCGCGAGCTGCACGAAGTAGCATGCGAGGTCCTTGTCGTTCCAAACACTACGCCAGCCTTTGATGAGCGCTTCCATTTTGTCGCGGTAGGCCATGCCTTCGCCACGGTTCGATTCGCCCTGGTACCAGATGAATCCGCGGTTGGCGTAGGGCACGAGAGGCGCGACCATGGCGTTGTAGAGGGCCGTGGGGGACCCGTGGTTCTTGATGGCCGACGACGAGGCCACAGCGGGCAGGGCCGGCGGGAACGCGCCTGTCTCAAAGGCCTTCTTCGCCTCGGGGAGCCATGCCTCTACCTTGGCGATGCCATCGGAAAGCATGGCGTTGAACTCGGGGCTACCGGGTGTGTTGAGGCGGATCATGTCCGAGATGCTCTTCAGAGCGGGGACTTCGTCGAATCCCGTCGGCGGGGTCCACGGTTCGATGCGGGTACCGCCCCAACTGGTGTTGATGACGCCGACGGGCACGCCGAGGGCCTCCTGAAGATACTTGGCGTAGTAGTAGCTGACGGCGGAGAATCCCTCGCCGTTGTAGCAATCGGTCAGTGCGTCGCTTGTGCATGCGGCCCACGGCGTGATGCCGTTCAGGTCGTCGATGGGCAACGGGCTGCTGCGGCGGAAGACCATGGCAAATCGGATGGAATCGTTGTCCGCGTTGGCAACGACCTCTTCCCAGTTGTCGGTGCGTTTGATGCTCCACTGCATGTTGGACTGGCCCGACGCGAGCCACACTTCGCCGATGAGGATGTCGGTGAGCACGATCTGCTGTGTGCCCGAGGATACGGTCAATTCGTAAGGGCCGCCTGCCTTCATGGAGGAGAGATCCACGCGCCAGCGGCCGTCGCCGTCGACCGTGGCGGATTTTGCCTTGCCGTCGATGGCGACGGACACGGTTGCGCCGGGTTCGCCCCAACCCCAGACCGGTACGGGGGCTTTCTGCTGCAACACAGCGTGGTCGCTGAAGATGGCGGGCAGTTTGAGGTCGGCCGCGTGGGCTTGCCCGGAGAGCGTAGCCGCCAGGATGACGACCGCCGTTAGTGAGAAAGCCAGACTGGTACGAATGGTTGTCCTGGACACGCTCATCGAAAGTCTCCTCGCATGGTTCGCCGCTTGGCGGCCTGGTAGGGATCGTGGGCTAGACTACATCACGGGTCGCCGGCGGTCAAACGGCCTGGCGGGGATGGGGAGTCGAACCCCTCCGGGTTCCGGGAAAGGGAGGAACGGATACCCCAGGGTAGGCGCGTGTCCGAGGACGGACACCTGCGCCAACCCTGGGCTCTGTTGATCGAACCCTTCCGGGTTCTTTGAAGAGGGACTTCGATTCGTGCGGCTCTGCGCGGATCGGGAAGGAAGAATCCAACACTGAGCGGAGGAGGCATGACGAGACCGCGCCCCGGCGGGTTGGAGTGAAGGAGTGACCTATGTGCTCTCAGGATGACGGTGGGATGGTGCGTGCTCGGGCGGCCTGCGGCCTTCCTCGACGCACCCTACGAAGAGTCGGACTTGTCCGAGATCGATCCCTGGGGCATCATTCGGGAGGAGGCGCGGTCCGGCACTCGAACCGGCGGAGGTAGGGCGGTTTGGCGTGAACCATGGAGATGCCGCCCGGGATGTGCCAAGCGTAGGTCGGGTTGTCTGACAGATCTTCGCGGAAGGCGCCGGGAGCCGCGGGCATGTCTTTCAAATCCCGGGCGATTACTCGAAACTGAATCCCATCCTCAGCGTATTGAAGCGTGCAGCCGTTGGGGCCTGTGTTGGATACGAGGGACATGACGCCCGCCCCGTAGGGCCATACCAGGACTTCGTGGCCGCTGTCTTGGATGAAGCGTCCGTCGTTCTGTTTCACGAAGCGTCCCAGCGGGTCCGTGGCCACAGCAACACCCATCTTGGTTTGGCGGGGCGTGTGTTCCCACTGTCGGCCTTTGTAGTAGAGCCAGTAGGCGCCGTCGCGGACGATGAGGCAGGCGTCGTCTACGCGGTAGCTGTCAAACCGGGCGTGGTCGGGATTTGGGCGTAGCATCACGTTGTCCGGCGGCTTGGTCCAGGGTCCATCGGGCGAGTCGGCCACGGCGACGCCGATGGCGGTCTTGCCGATCTCGGCGTATCCCGTATTGACGAACCCTTTGGCGACGGCGGTGTAGTAGAGGTAGTACCGGCCGCCGGCAGGCAGGATGTTGGGCGTGAAGACACCGAATGAGTCGAATCCCTCGTCGCTGAGCCCCACGGCCATGCCGCGTTCGGTCCAGGTGTGCCCTTGGTCGTCCGACGTGGCATACCAGACGGTGCCGTTGTAGCCGGATGGGAACAGCGGGTCCGCCTGGACGACCTTGGTGTACCAGACGTAGGACGTGCCGTCGACGCGGATGACATCGCTAGGGTCCCTGCGGCACACGCCCTTCTCGGGTCCGAGGCCGTGCGCTTCCGAGTAGGTGAAGGTCATGGCGCCGGGCAGTTCATCGGCGCTGGCCCCATAGGAGAGCCACGCGGTCACCAAGGGTGCAAGTGTGCATAGCATGGCCTGTGCTCCTCGTCTCACTATTGCCGCTGATCGAGCAAGCTTCGCAGATAGGCGGCGTACGCGCTGTTGCCCATCGTGTCGGCCTCGGCCTCGACTTGCTTCGCCGCAATCCATCCTTGGCGCCATGCGATTTCTTCAAGACACGCGATCTTCAGGCCTTGGCGTTCTTCAATGGCCTGGACGAACTGGCCTGCTTCCATGAGACTTCGGTTTGTGCCTGTGTCCAACCAGGCAACGCCGCGGCCGAACACCCGCACTTGAAGCCGGCCTTGGTCCAGGTACATGCGGTTCAGGTCGGTGATCTCGAGTTCGCCGCGTTTGCTGGGTTTCAAGGTTGCGGCCAGTCCGGCCACGTCGGGGCCGTAGAAGTAGAGCCCCGGAACCGCGTAGTTGCTGCGGGGATGATCGGGCTTCTCTTCGAGACTCACCGCGCGGCCATCCTCGTCGAACTCCACCACGCCGTACCGGCCCGGGTCGCCGACGTAGTACCCGAACACGAGGGCGCCGTCCTCTATCGCCACGGCATCGCGCATGAGGCCCGTGATGCCCTGACCGTAGAAGAGGTTGTCGCCCAGGATGAGACAGGAAGGCTGTCCTGCGATGAATTTCGCGCCGATGAGGAATGCTTGAGCCAATCCTTCGGGCTTGGGTTGTTCCGCGTAGGAGATGGACATGCCCAATCGTGACCCGTCGCCCAGCAGCCGCTCGAACATGGGCAGGTCCTGGGGCGTGGAGATGATGAGGATCTCGCGGATGCCGCCGAGCATCAACGTGCTCAGGGGGTAGTAGAGCATGGGTTTGTCGTAAATGGGGAGGAGTTGCTTGCTGATGACGCGGGTGATGGGATGAAGCCGGGTACCTGCTCCGCCTGCCAGGACAATGCCTCTCATGTCAACCCCTCCCAGGTTACGTCGATGTTGGCTTATGGTATAGCAGCGTGTGGGGTGCGGGCAAGGGGGTGCGTCTCCGTGGATGGAAGACACCGACTAACGAGTTAGTCGGTGGCACACTTGGGTGTGTGGGGTGCCGGCTGCGCGGACCGTGAAGAAGTAGGATGGTGCGTGCTCGCTTGGCCTTCGGCCGGCGCTCGACGCACCCTACGGGATTCGCTCCGGGCAGGCGTCTGCTTGCATAGCGACTTGGCGGTTTGGTGGCGTTTCAGTATGATGAGACTCTTGGCTGGAAAACGCGTGACGGGAGAGGTTGAATGCAGCGACTCATCGTACTGACGCTGGTGGCATCGATAGGCTGGATTGGCGGAGCGCAGGAGCCTGCGGAGTTCCGGGATCTGATGAGCGATACGTGGGTGGCTACGGACGCGTTGGGCCGGGCATTGCCGGGCGACAGGGATTGTCCGGGGCCGCGAGACGGCAAGCAGGTGGGCATCTTCTACTTCTTGTGGTTGGGCGAACACGGCACGGCCGGACCCTTTGACCTCACGAAGCTCCTGGCCGAACGTCCCCACGACCCACGATGGGGTCCGGAAGGGACCTTCCATCATTGGGGCGAGCCGGAACTGGGCTATTACCTTTCCACCGACGAGTATGTCATCCGCAAACACTGCTCGATGCTGAATGATGCGGGCGTGGACGTGGTGTTTTTCGATGTGACCAATGGATTCACGTACGAGCACGGCTACATCACGCTGTGCTACGTGTTCAACCAGATTCGCGAAAGCGGTCAGCGGACGCCTCAGATTGGATTTCTCACGCATTCGTCGGGCGACAAGGTCATCACACGCCTGTACAACGAGTTCTACAGCAAGAACGTGTTTCCCGATCTTTGGTTTCGGTGGGACGGGAAGCCACTTATCCTGGGCAAGCCCGACGGCGTGCCCCCGGAGGTCGCTGATTTCTTCACGTTTCGGGAATCGTGGGCGTGGAGCGGATCGGGGTGGTTCGGCGATGGGAAAGACAAATGGCCTTGGTTGGACCACTATCCCCAGAAGCCCGGTTGGCACGAGGAAGGGGTCCCCGAGCAGGTGCCCGTGGCCGCGGCGCAACATCCAACGACCAACATCGGCCGCAGCTTCCATGATGGGAAACAACCGGCACCCGACGCATTCCGCACGGACGAGGGGCTGTGTTTCGCGGATCAATGGCGGCGGGCGTTGGAGGTGGATCCCCAGTTTGTGTTCATCACCGGCTGGAACGAGTGGGTGGCCCAACGGTTCATCAGCAAAGGGAAACAGAAACTGTGCGGCGAGGTAGTCCCTGAAGGCGGCACCTTCTTCGTGGATCAGTTCACGCGCGAGTACAGCCGCGACCTTGAGCCCATGAAAGGCGGGCATACGGACAGTTATTACTACCAGATGGTGGGCAACATCCGCCGGTACAAGGGGGTGCGTACGCCGCCACCGGCAAGTGCGCCAAGGACCATTGCCATCGACGGCGCCTTCGAGGACTGGGAAGGCGTGGCGCCCGAATTTCGCGACACGGTGGGGGACACCATGCACCGCGACTACCGCGGGTGGGGTGCGGCGGGGCAGTACGTGGACACGACGGGGCGCAACGACTTCGTCACGTTGAAGGTGACGCACGACGAGCGGTTCGTGTACTTCCTTGCGGAAACGCAGGAACCGATCACCTCATGCACTGACCCCAAGTGGATGCTGCTGTTCATCGATTCTGACCAAACGCACGACACGGGCTGGGAAGGCTACGATTTCGTGGTGAACCGAAATGTGGTGGACGAAGGGTCCTCGTCTGTTCAGAAGACGAGTGGCACCCATCAATGGCCCGTCGCCGGGACGGCATCCTTTTCCGTGAGCGGAACCCGCATGGAACTGGCCGTAGCACGCGAGACGATCGGCCTGGAGGCCGGGAAACTGGTGGCCTTCGATTTCCACTGGGCCGACAACATTCAGAAGTACGGGGACATCGTCGAGTTCGGGATTCACGGGGATAGCGCGCCAAACCGGCGGTTCAACTACCGGTATACGGGCGTGGCCGACCGATAGGCCCTTGTCCAGAGGCTTTTCGGGCAGGCGTGCGGCTGGTATGATGGTGCCGCGTGGATTGGGAGCAATCATGGGAGGTAGGCCGTGCAAGTCAAGAAAGCAGTGATCACCGCGGCGGCGCGGGGCGTTCGTTTGTTTCCCGCCGCGGACACGGTGCAGAAGGGGATGCTGCCGATCGTCGATCGGGACGGGCTTTCGAAGCCCGTTCTCCAGATTATCGCTGAAGAAGCATTGGACAGCGGTGTGGAAGAAGTCTGTGTTGTGTGCGCGCCGGGCGATGAGGAACAGTATCTGCGACGGCTGGATCGCTTGCGCGCGAACTTGAGCGAGACGTACAAGGGCGCGGATTGGGCGCAGGATCAGGTGGATCGACTCACGCGGCTTTCTAGAAGCCTTCGGTTCGTGGTGCAGGAAGAGCCGATTGGCTATGGTCACGCGGTTCACTGCGCGCGGTCGTTTGTTGGCGACGAACCGTTCCTGCTGCTATTGGGCGACCACCTCTACATCTCGGAAATCCAGGGGCAACGGTGCGCTGCGCAGGTGCTGCGTCTGGCCGAGGAGGCCGGTTGCGCGGTGGCGGCGGTGCACCCGACGCGCGAACATCTGATCGGGCGCTACGGAACATTGAACGGAAAACGCGTGCCGGAGCATCCCGGCGTGTACCAGATCGAGAAGATCTTGGAAAAGCCGTCGCTCAGCTTGGCCGAGTTGGAGTTGCACATGCCCGGACTGCGGGTGGGCCATTATCTGTGTTTCTTTGGGATGCACGTGCTGCCGCCCTCGGTGTTCGAAGTGCTGGACCGTGGCATCGCCGAATACGAGCGTAGCGGCGAGGAGGTGCAGCTCACGCCCGCCCTGCAAGAACTGGCGCAGATCGAGAAATACCTCGCTTTGGAGGTGAAGGGGGCTCGGTACGACACGGGCCGCAAGTATGGCCTCCTTCGAGCACAGATCGCGCTCGCCATGGCTGGGGAGGACAGGGAACACGTGCTCACCACCCTTGTGGACGCGATGGCCGAGGCCGCGCAGCGGGACCCCCGCTGCGCGGACGAGTAGGCGAGGTCGCGGATGAGCGCACACACCAACGTATTTATCGAAACCATCACCAGCGCGGACCCAGCCAAGCGGGACCGGTCGTTCCGCAATCTGCGGAAAGCCA
>JAAEQP010001686.1 GCA_024231375.1 bacterium
GACGCTCAGGTCGGCCTGCACCGTGTCGCCAGGTGCGTAGGGCAAACCGAGCAAGCGCGCCTCGGTGACCCGCACCCACACCGCGTCCACGTCAAAGGGCGCGCTGCGGGGCAGACCGCCGTCCAGCACATAGTCGATGAAGTATGTGCCGCGCAGCAAAGTGGAGGGCAGGGTGAACTGGAAGCCAGTATCCGCCCCGGTCAGCGCCAAGGTGGTGGTGAATCCCGGCGCGGTGACGGTGAGCGTGCCGGCCGCAGCGGTGTGTACGGCGACGTGCACAGTGCCACCGGGATCGTAGATGTGACGGTCGGGCATGAGCGTGACGCCAGGGTTGAGAAGGTACAGGTAGGTCGTGTTGAGATGGATACCGCGCTGCTCGGCGGCCTCATAGATGGCGTAAAAGACTTTTTCATCAGCCCCGGCGTCGGCGGCAAGCGCAAAGTCGATCACGCCCGTCGCGCCGCCCAAAAGTGTCAGCGGCTGCGTGATCGTCTGGTCGTGGTACGCGACCACGGCGTACAGCGGCGGAGCCGTTGTCGCCGCCTGGTTGGCGACGGTGATACGCAGGCTGGCCGTGGCCCCGGGATCGTAGACGGATTGGTCCCACGCGGCCGTCACGTCCAGGTCCACACCGGCGACGTCCAGGACGAGGTCGTGTCGTTGTCCCTCGAACCAAAAGTCACCCGCCAGCGACTCGGTCGAAAGCCCGTCAGGAGCGCGGAAGCCGAAAGAGATCGTTCCACTCGCGCCCCCAGGCAGCCACAGGCTCTGCGCCTCGTCCACCAGGTCTCCCAGCGTGACAGTGATGGAGGCTGTGGCCGGGGCGGAACCCTGGTTGGCGATCCCAAAGCTCAACGTGACCCACTGGCCCGCCTGCACGACGGTTCCACTGGGCACGGTGGTGAGGACGAGGTCGGCTCCCGGCACGGTGATAGAAACGGCGGACGATGCCAGCGAAACGCCAGAACCGGAGAGCAGGTCCACGGTGGCGGTGTATGTGCCCGGCGCGGCGGTGGCGGTGTCTAGGGGGAGGGGGTAGGAGACGAAGGGACAGGGAGATGGGGAGACAAGGTGACAAGGTGACCGGGAGAAAGAATGATCGGCCTGGAAGAAGGGGGTTTGTAGGCGCAGGGTGCCGGTCAGGGGATAGAAGCTGGTGTTGGTGACGGCGGCGGTGATGGTGACGACGCTGCCCGCGCGCGGACCGGCTGCCACGGATAGTTCGACGGCCTCGGATGGGAGCACGCGGAAGGTCTCTGTGCCGCCATCGAACGACGTGGTGTAGACCAGCGTATAGTCACCGGCAGGCAGGTCAAAGAGTAGATCGCCGGAGACAACAGCACCCACGGGCAGATACGTGTCGATTCCCCGCGTCTCAAATCCCCCGATCTCTAACTCCACGACGGTGGGGAGTTGGCCGGTGTTGGTGAGGGTGTACGGAATAGAGGCAATGCCCTCGGGATAGAGCGGTTGGGGTGACAGGCTCGTCTCGACCGCCTCGCCAAAGGTGACGCTGTGAACGAGGGTTTGAGTGACATCTCCGGTGATCGAGACGGTGAAAACGGTGTCGCCCGCGATGGCATAGGTCTCTGCCAGGGCGCGAATCTCGGCGGGGGGAATGGTGAGTTGCGAGTTGCGAATTGCGATTTGTGGGTCC
>JAAEQP010001687.1 GCA_024231375.1 bacterium
GAGATTGTGGCTTTTGCCAACTGCAACGGCGGCGCTTTGTTCGTCGGGGTGGACGACGACGGTTCCGTTTTCGGATTGGACGATCGCCCTACCCGGTTCGTCTTGAAGGCGACGTGGGCGTATGGGAGAATGCCAACGGCATTGAGGCGTGAGAAGTATGGCCCCGCGGGAAAGGTGCGATCTGGCGCCACATCGAAACACTGAGCGGATTCGAACATGCAGTTTATTCGTAAAGGACGCGCATCCCGGAAGTCGGGACCCCAACGGCTGGTCATGCTGGAGTTGGCCAAGTACTTCCTGGGATTCCGCATTACGCGGGCAGGATTCTATCTCGGCGTGGGATGGATGCTGTGCGGGAGCATTGGTTCCTTCTCAGTGGACATGCCCATCTTTCGTTTGTTCTTCGTGTTGGCGGCTGTGTTCGCCGTGGCCTTTGTGGCCGGGCCGCTGCTACGCCCGCGGTTGACGGTGGCCGGGGGACTTCCGGCCAAGGCCAGTGCGGGCCATCCCGTCAGCGGCGAGTTCACCGTGACCAACGGATCCCGCCGAGCGGGATATGATCTGTCCGTGGGCTATTTCGGTCTGCCACGATTTCTGCGGTCGCGCGCCGACGACGCGCCCGTGATCGAACGACTGGGGCCCGGCGACTCGGCTCGGGTGGAGGTGGCGTTGACGCCTTTGCGGCGTGGGCTGTATCCCCTACCTCCGTTGCGCGCGTATTCGACGTTCCCGCTCGGGCTCTGGCGGTGTGGACCGAAAGTCCGCCGGGGCGGCAGTCTGCTGGTGTTGCCCGATTTCCACCCCTTGGACGATGTGGACGTGCCGGTCGGTGCGCGGTACCAACCGGGCGGTCTGGCACTTACCTCCAACGTCGGCGAATCGCCGGAATACATCGGCAACCGCGAGTACCGGCCGGGCGACCCGTGGCGGCGTGTGGATTTTCGGGCGTGGGGCCGGTTGTCGAAGCCGGTGGTGCGCGAGTACCAAGAGGAGTATTACCACCGGGTGGCGTTGGTGCTGGACACGTACGTGCCCGGTCGGCGCCGGAGTCCCGCCACGGGATTCCCCGACATGGAAGCGGCCGTGAGTCTGTCCGCTGCCATCGCGGACGGCCTGTCGCGGGGTGAGTACATCATCGACCTATTCGCCGCGGGCCCCGAACTCTACGTGTTCCGCAGCGGCCGACACGTGGCCCATTTCGATAGCGTGCTGGAAATCCTTGCCTGCGTGGACGCGTGCCGCCGCAATCCCTTCGAGACGGTGACGCCCGCGCTCGCCGACGAACTGGGCACCATCTCGACGGTCATTTGCGTGTTGCTCGATTGGGATGCGTCCCGGCGCGACCTGGTGCGTGCGGCGGCGGAGGCTGGGTGCCGCGCCAAGGTCATCATCGTCCGCGACGGTCCAACGACCGAACCCATCTCGGGCGCGGAGACGGACGACATCTCCTTGTACACACCTGACGCAATCCGTTCGGGAGGAGTGGACGCGGTATGAGGGCCCACCGCATAGCCGCACTCATCATCATCGTCGCGGAGGCAGTGACGTTGGCGATGCTATGGGGCGTGTACGCGGTCCCCGTTTTGGCGTGTGCCCTGGCCGCGGTGGCCACGTTCGTACCGCATGATCGGTTCGCGCGGCTCCGTGACCGTCTCTCCCCGGAGCGGCGCGCCCTCTTGGGTCTCGTGGTCGGGGCCGTCGTTCTGGTCAAGTGGCGAATGTTCCCGCACAACTACTTTCCCCGAATCGGCATGGCGCTACCCCAAGGACTGAGTCCCGCCTTGGCAGGACTGACCATGCTGATGCAGGCGGCGTATCTGGTGTTCACGCGCAAGGAACGGTTGTCGGCGTCGTTTTTGTTGCTCGGCGTGATTGCCCTGGAACTCACGGGCGACATCAGCGCGAGCCGCATGCAGGACATCGTGTACCAGACGAGCGCCATCGTGTTCTGCATGGCGGCGGCATGGTTCGCGTGGAGCGGCAGGGCTACGGTGAGGAACGACGGTGTGCGTCCGTCGCGCCGCGGAACCGTCATCGCGGTGATCCTGCTCGTGGTGGCGTGCGCGGGGGCGATGGTTCCGATTCTCTATCTCCGTGAGTACTCCTACGAAATCGACCGGTACATTGCGGCCCTCGCGCGGAATGCCCCGGTCGGCGGCGCCGGCCTCTCACGTTCGACGCAACTCGACACGGTCATCAACTCGAAGTTGAGCAACCCGGACGGAACGGCCTTGCGGGTAGTGGCGCACGAGGAGCCCGGCTATCTCCGCGCCCATGTGCGCGACGCCTATTCGGACGGACGCTGGGACACGAGGGCGGCGAAAGACACGCTTCGTGCGGCACCGGACGCACCTGAATGGGTCGCGCGGGAGGCAGAGGATCGGCGAGTCTTCGAGGTGCGCGCCCCGGCGGACGCGGAAGCCTTGGACCGGCTCGAAGTGTGGCCCGTTGCGTCGGTCAGCGATGTGGTGTGCGCCCCGCTCACGACGGCGTACCTCGCGACCGCAACGGACTTCGTGGAGAGCAATGCGTATCGGGCCATGGCCCCGCCGTCGGGCGAGCGGTTCTCGGATTACGTGTTGTATTCGGGCAGGATGGCGCCGGTAGCACCGTTGAACGAAGAGGATCTCGCTTCGTTCATGAATGTGCCCGAGGAGATCGGTCCCCGTATCACAGCACTGGCGGAACGGCTCTGCACCGGGATGGACTCGCCCCACGAGAAGATCGCGGCTGTCGTCGGCTACCTGACGGGCAGGCATGAGTACGGTATCGGCATCGACATCCCGGACGGCCGCGACCCTCTCGCACACTTCCTTCTCACCGACCCGCCGCTGGCCGCGCACTGCGAGTATTTCGCATCGGCGGCGGCCGTGTTGCTGCGGTTGGGTGGCGTGCCGACGCGGTACGTGACCGGCTACCTGGTCACGTCGAAGAATCCGCGCGGCGGGTATTGGGTGGCGCGAAACAAAGACGCCCACGCCTGGGTGGAGGCGTACGTGCCGGACCGAGGCTGGATCGTGGTGGAGGCGACGCCCGGTGGCGGCGTTCCCGTCGATGCGACGCCGGGTTGGTTCAGCCAGTGGTGGGACGCCCTGAAGTTCCAACTGCAACAACTGCGCGCGGCCATCATGAACGGCGATTGGCGCGCGGCGTTGGTACGTTTCGCGACGGCCCTCCTGAAATTGGCAGTGAGCGTGCCCGGCCTGATTGTGTTGTTGCTGCTGGGCGGCGGCATTGGCCGGCGAATCGTGCGCCGGAGGGCGGGCCGCACGCCGGATGACCCGGTGTTGCGCCGGTTGCGACAGGCCCTGAGCAAGACGGACGCGCGGATGCGGCGCAAGGGACTCGTGCGCGGCGACCAGGAAACCCTCATGCAGTTTGCGGACCGCATCGTCACAACGCTGGACGACCGGGATGCCGCGGAACATATAGCCGCGTGGTATCGCACCTGCGCCGCCGTCCGCTACCGCCCGCCACTGGACGTCAGTGCCGTGGACGCTGTGTGTAGCGAAGACCCTTTCGCGGCGACGCACGATGCCGTGAAGGAAGACGCGACCAACGGAGAGAAGACATGACCGACCGGACCGAGACCCCGTATCAAGGCACACTCCTGCCGGACGAACCAACAACATCCGATCTGCGCACCATCCTCCCGGACTACGAGGCCATGTTCCGCACCGTGGGCAAGATGCTGGCCGACCGATACGAGCGGCGACCGGACTATCCATGGATCGACACAAAGCGGAGCCTGATCACCGGCGAAGACTTCCCGGAGGACGATCCGCTACGAGGCCCCCAGGCCGTGGCCGGCTGGATTCAAGGGCGCGGGCTTGAATCGCTGGCGACCCACTGCCGTTGGTTCGGACCCCGGGACGACGCAGAGGCCCAGGCGCTCAGAGTCCGTCTCGAAACCATCATGACGGAGGTGCTGGCCCAGATACGCAAGGTGCGGGCGCGCAATGGCGGGCATGTGTTCTTCTTCATGACGCCCGGCGGCGACCCCTTCGAACTCGACGAAACGGGGGCGCCCAGGACCATCACACTCGACGCCTCGTCGCCGTGCAACTACAGCGACTTATTCACGGCGAAGGGCATGTATGCGGCGGCCGCCTACCTGAAGGACGCGGAGGCACAGACCGAGGCGCGCGATTATCTTATGGCGGTGGATGAGGCGATCCGTACGGATGCCTTCGTGACGGACCAGCAGGCCCTCGACCCGAAGAACCCCATCCGGCCGGTTCCGGGACGCCATTCCCACGGTCCTTACATGATTCAGGTCGGTACGGCGGGGGTCTTGGCCGATTGGGGGCAAGATGCGGCCGGGGTGGACATGTGTCTGGGAGGCTTGCGCCACATTCTCGACCGCCACATCAACCTGGACAACCGATGGCCGGACCTGCGCCCCTGCGACTATGTCGAATTCATCGACAATGAGGGTGCGCCGTACCGAACCGGCGAACATGTCATCTGTGACCCGGGCCATTCCCTCGAATGGGTGGGCCTAACGCTGAAGTTAGTCGCGGCGGTGGACGCTCACGGGCTCGCCTCGCCAGAGCAGCGCAACGAACTTGCGCGTTCGGAAGCAGTCGCGCCCCGTGTACTCCAGGGCTGTTTCGACTTGGGGTTCCAATCGGGACCGGGTGGGATCTGCAAATTCGCGGACTTGGTGTCGCGCGAACCGGTGAATAGCGACATGCCTTGGTGGAGTTTGCCTGAGACCATCCGCGCGGCAGCCTACTGCCTCGCCATGGCCCAATCGGACGAGGACCGCGCGACGGCTGCCCGCGTGCTTGCCGCGTGTCACAACGCGTTCACCAAGCACTACGTCCGGCCCGACCTGAGTCTGATGGCGGTCCAGACCGCAACGCGGAAGGGCATGTCGTGGATGTCGTCCCCGGCAACTACGATGCCGACCCCGGCTACCACACCAACATGAGCCTGATGGATGCCGCGGCGATGATAAACGCTTTGGCGTAACGGCAAGGCGTGCTCAGGAGAAGATGACGTGTGTCCGGACCTCTTCTGGACAGACGCGTCGGCACCCGCCCTCTATCCGGCTACGACATGCTCCGCGCCAAGGGCTTTCAATCGTGCCACGACTTCCTCCACCTCTTCCCGCGTCATCGTGGGGTATCCCGGCTGGTCGTCCTCGGGCAACCCCAGCCGGGCACGTTTGCCTTCGCCCAAGGCGTGGTGGCCCATGACGTGGATGGCCTCGCAGTGTTTCAAAGACTGGGCCACCGACACGATGCCTTCGAGATGGTCGTCGCGCAGGTTGAGCCCGGGCACGATAGGACACCGCAGCACGATGGGGCCGCCCAAGCCGTCGATGAAATACAGGTTCCGCAGAATATGGTCGTTGGGTTGCCCCGTGAACTCCATGTGCCGCTCGGGGTCGGATTCTTTGTAGTCGTAGAGGAACAGGTCGACGGATGGCGCAAGCATCTTGAAGTGTGTTTGCGGCGCGAATCCACAGGTTTCAAGGCAGGTGTGGAGTCCGCGCGCTTTGGCGCCTTCGAGCAATACCTGCACGAATCCGAATTGAACCAAGGGCTCGCCCCCGCTGATGGTCATGCCGCCGCCCGACTCGTCGTAGAAGGGCTTGTCCTTCATCACCTCTTCGAGGATCTCCGCCGCCGACCGGTCGCGGCCAATCACCTCCAGTGCGCCGGCCCAGCATTCCTCAGTACACGAGAAGCACTCCGTGCACTGGTCGCGCAGGATCTGGTGGTCGCCGTCGATGAGAATGTGGCCGTCGTTGGGACAGCGCTGGAAACAGAACCCGCACCCGATACACAACGAAGGCGTGAATGCCAGTTGCGGCCGCCCGTTACGGCCTTCCGGGTTGTGGCACCAGAGGCAGTTCAACGGACACCCTTTCAGAAACTCCGTCGTGCGAATGCCCGGCCCGTCGTTGATCGAC
>JAAEQP010001688.1 GCA_024231375.1 bacterium
CCAAGCGCCGTCCCCGGCGCGACTACGTGTCCCCGAACCAAGACGGCCGACACGGAGGTCGGCCCTACCCCGGTTCCGGTGAACATCGAAGGCACTGCACAAACGGAGCAGCACCGTGGTGGCGGCGCTACTTGTCTCCCCCGCCCCCAGTCGCCGCGTTGAGGCCAATCTGGACGCCTGCGCTCTCCGGGGCGTTGTTCTCGATGAGGACTTCGCGGCCCATGAGATTGGACGTGATGACGGCCGCCTGGACGTTGGGACCCAGCCGTACTTGGACGTGGTTCGCTCGGACGGACTCGAAATCGCAGCCGGTGACAATGGCCCGGCGCGAATTGAGGTCCAGGCAGGGGGCGCCGGTCTCGGCCTGGTCCCAGTTGGAGAAATGGCAGGACTCGAAGAACACGGAGCCGCGGCCCTCGACGCGGGCGTAGCTTTCAAGCCCTTTCACGGCCCAGAACCCGCATCCGGTGAACTTGACGGGGCCCTTATTCATAGGCCCGACCTCGATGCCGGACATGAACATGCCGTTCACGAAGGACACACCCGCGTGGGCCGCCACGTCGTCCACCTTGACGGCGCAGGGGGTGATGTCCATGTAGCAGTTGGTGTAGGCGCCGGAGCCGGGTGCCGTACGGTCAGTTGCGCCCTTGTCGCCGCGGATGGGTCCGCGGATGAAGTGCATGCCCACCTTGTAGAAGATGGAGAACAGATTGCTGCCCATTTCGCCGTCGGTGCGGCCGATGATGAAGGCGGTGCCGTTTGCCTTGGTGAATTCCCAGAGGGGGCTGTCCGGGTTGAGGTCCCAGAAGGGCCAGAAATGGATGTTCTCTATGCGGCCCACGTCGTAGCATTGGTTGATGTAGAGCCCCTTCAACAGGGGATAGGCGTAGAGTCCGTTGATGTAGTGCCGTCCGGTGGGCCATGTGCCGAAGTCCACTGCCTGGTAGGGGTTAACGATGGTCACGTTCACGATGGAGGCGTTGTCGCAGGCCTTGCGCGTGGCGATGGTCCAGGGGTACGCGTGGGGCGGGTTGGCGCGAATCTGTTCCGGGTAGAATATGGTCACGCCCGTGACGGTGGATTGCGTGTTGAGTGTGATGAAGGGGACGCCCTCGGGATCGCCCTGCCCCTCCACCGCCAGAAGGACCGTTCCGGCGGTCACGGGATCGCCGCGCTGGGGCGACCGCCAGATGCCCTCGACCGTCACGTTGTCGGGGATGACAATGTGGGTCTTGATGAGAAACCGTCCCTTGGGCACGGTAACGAGTCCCCCACCCTCGCCCGCGGCATCGAGAGCGGCCTGGAATGCGGCGGTGTCGTCGGTAGTGCCGTCGCCCTTGGCGCCAGAGGCGACGACGCTGTGGACGCCGGGTTCCGCGGCGGCACCGGGAAAGCCCAGGAGGAGGGCAGGAAGGAACAACACGATCAGTTTGGCGTTGGACATGATGGGTCCTCTGTAGTCGATGGAAACCCGTTGTTGCTCAGGCAGCATAGGCCACCGGTTTGGTGAGTTCAACGCCAACTCACTGTTCCAGAAGGAATTGGAACCTACCTGGCCGCGTTCTACGGGACCCCAAAACGATGGAATCATGAAGACTGACGCTGGACTAGATGCGGACCACCGAAATATGCAATAATAGCCTAATCTATGTCATGTCCGATGACCGAGCGGGGCACTCACCAGAGCACAGGATAAGGCGTCAACTCCAACTGGGCGCGAACCCTCCCCACAGGGTCATGAGACGAGAGACAGCGAGTGCAAAAGGCGACGGAAGCCCGGAAGAAGGGGCGCAGACACACCTGCGGGTGTGGGGCACCATCGAAGTAGCGGGTCCTTCCAACGCAGTCCATAAAGCGAAATAGCAACGATGGCAAGTGCCCCGGATGGGCGGAAACCGAAGGAGAACGACATGCTCGAATTGAAAAAAGGCGTTGACATTCTGTCAGCCGTTGGCGGAATCGACTCGATCGACGCTGCCAGAAGCTTGCTAGCTGAGAAGCTCGACGGCGCCAACCTGGAGAAGCTGTCCAAGATCAAGACCGAAGCCGCGCTGCTCAAGGTTGCGAATGCGATTGCCATGTGCCAGCCCGACCAGGTCATGGTTCACACGGGTTCCGAAGAAGACAAGGAATTCGTCCGGCAGCACAGCCTTAAGAAGGGCGAAGAAAAGACGCTACCGATGGATGGCCACACGATCCACTACGATCTGCCCCAGGATCAGGCCCGTCTCGTCAAGCAGACCTTCTACATCGTCAACGACGACGAGAAGATCTCCTCGCTGGCCAAACGGGAACTGCGTAGTGAGACGCACCCGTACATCGAGAAGCACATGTCCGGCATCATGAACGGCAAGATCATGTTCGTCGGCTTCTATTCCCGCGGCCCCGTGGGCGCCAAGGCGGCGATCCCGGCCATCGAGATTTCGAGTTCCACGTACGTGCTGCACTCGGCCGAGTTGCTGTATCGCAATTGCTACGAGCAGTTCGACGCCGAAGTCGTCCGCCGCGGCGAGTTCTTCACGAACGTCCACTCCGAAGGCCCGAATCGTCCCGAAGACGTGCCCAACGCACGCATCTACATGGACCGTAGCTGGCAGACCACCTACTCCATGTTCTGCACGTACGCCGGTAACACCCTTCTCATGAAAAAGGGCAACCACCGCTTTGCGTCCGACACGGCCATCTACAACCAGAACGGTGTTGAGCTTTCCGAGCACATGTTCATCACCGGCCTGACGGGACCTGGCGGCCGCAAGACCTATTTCGCCGGCGCAGCGCCCTCCGGTTGCGGCAAGACCACGACGGCCATGGTCGGCACCGACTTCATCGGCGACGACCTGGCGCAGCTCTGGCTCGCCGAAGACGGAACGATTCGCGGCGTGAACCCCGAAATCGGCATCTTCGGTATTGTCGAAGATGTGAATGAAGAAGGCGACCCGTACCTCATGAAGTGCCTGCGTCAGCCCGGCACCGAGGTCATCTACTCGAACGTGTTGATCGACGACGACGGCAAACCCCGCTGGGTCGGCGACGGCGAGGAAGTTCCCGCGAACGGCGGCACGAACTTCCAGGGCAAGTGGACGCCGGACATGACCGACGTTCCCATGTCGCACCCGAACTCGCGCTGCACGCTGCTGGCGTCGGCCATCGGCAACCACAACGCCGAAGTCAACGCGGATCCCGCGGGCGCGAAGATCGAGGTCGTGACGTACTCCGGCCGCGACGCCGACACCATGCCCCCCATCTGGGTGGCCAAGACCATGAACGAAGGCATTGTCATCGGCGCGTCGATCGTGTCGAAGGCCACGGCGACCGAAGTCGGCGCCACGGGCGTCAACCGCCAGCCTTGGGCCAACGCCCCGTTCATCGCGGGCGGACTGCCGGACTACCTTGACGCGCAGATCAAGTTCTTCAACAGCGACACGCTGGCGAAGAAGCCGGTCATGTCGGGCATCAACTACTTCCTGACCCACGCGAATCGTGGCGGAAGCGGCAAAGGCCTCTTGGGCGAGAAGAAGGATGTCCATGTGTGGCTCGGTTGGCTCGAACTCTACGCCCATGGCGATGTGGAAGCCATCGACACGCCCATCGGCATGCTGCCGAAGTACGAAGATCTGAAGAAGCTGTTCGCTGACAAGATCGACAAAGAGTACTCGGAAGAGCTGTACGCCATGCAGTTCTCCCTGTACATCGACAAGATTGTCGCCCGCATCGATCTGCAGATTGAAGCGTGGAAGAAGGAAGACGGCGCCAGCCAGGTGCTGTTCGACATCTACGCCGCGCAGAAGGCCGCTCTCGAAGCCATAAAGGCCGAGAAGGGCGCCATCGTGAAGCCTCAGGATCTCTAGGACCTGAGCACGCAGTTCGCCGAGTAGTATCGGTGGACTGAGGCGAGTATATGAAAACGCCGCCACCGCGGATTCCCCGCGGTGGCGGCGTTCTTCTTGATGAGAGATTCGCGAAGTTCTACTTCGCCACGAAGTTCACCAGCTTGCCCGGCACGTAGATTTCCTTGACGATATTCTTGCCGTCGGTATGAGTGCATACCTTCGGGTCCGCCTTGGCGGTCGCCAGGATGGCATCCTTGTCGGCGTCGGCCGCGACCTTGATCACGGCGCGCACCTTGCCGTTCACCTGTACGGGCACCTCGATGGTGTCCTCGACCAGAAAACTCTCGTCGTGTTTCGGCCAGGCCTGGTATGCGAGGGTGCCGCCGTGTCCCAACCGCTCCCACAATTCCTCAGCCATGTGCGGCGCGAAGGGCGCCAACAGAAGCAGGAAGGTTTCAATCACGTCTCTGTCGACGGCGTCCACTTTGTACGCCGCATTGACGAATTCCATGAGCCGGGAGATGGACGTGTTGAAAAGCATCCCCTCGATGTCGTGGGTGACCGCCTTGATGGTCTTGTGGAGGATGCGCCGCATGTCGTCGTCGCCGCCCTGGTCGACCACTTTCGCGCTGATGGCGCCGTCGTCGGCCACGAGCAGGGTCCAGGCCCTTTTCAGGAATCGGTGGACTCCCTGGATGCCTTCGTCGGTCCAGGGCTTCTCACGGTCCAGAGGCCCCATGAACATTTCGTAGAGCCGCATGGCGTCGGCCCCGTAGGCCTTCACCACATCGTCGGGATTCACGACGTTGTAGCGGGATTTGCTCATCTTCTCGATCTGGACCTTGAGCGGCGTGTCGCCGTCTTTGGCGAACCATTCCTTCCCCCGCTTCTCGACGTCGTGGGGGTAGTAGTACTTGCCCTTGTCGTCCTGGTAGGAATGGGCCAGGATCATGCCCTGGTTGAAGAGCTTGGCGAAGGGTTCCTTGGTCGATACGTAGCCCGCGTCGTACAGCACCTTGTGCCAGAACCGCGAGTACAGCAGGTGGAGTACGGCATGCTCAGCGCCGCCGACGTACAAGTCGATGGGCATCCAGTACGATTCGGCCTCCTTGGACCAGGCTGCGTCATCATTGAGGGGGTCCATGAAGCGCAGGTAGTACCAGCACGAACCGGCCCACTGGGGCATGGTGTTGGTTTCACGCATCGCGGGCGCACCCGTCTCGGGGTCCTGGGTGTTGACCCAGTCGGTGGCACGCGCCAATGGCGGCTGGCCATCCGCGGTGGGTTTGTACTCGTCCAGTTCCGGCAGCATGACCGGCAGATCCGTCATGGGGACGGCGCGGACCGTACCGTCTTCGAGCTTCACGAGGGGGAAGGGCTCGCCCCAGTAGCGTTGCCGCGAAAACAGCCAATCGCGCAGACGGTAGTTCACGGTGCCCTTGCCTACTCCCTGCTCTTCCAGCCAATCCGTGATCTTCTTCTTGGCGTCCGGTACGCACAGGCCGTCAATGAGCGGCGAATTCACCAGGACGCCGTCGCCCGTGAATGCTTCTCTGGCAATGTCGCCACCGCTGATGACTTCGACAATGGGCAGTTCAAACTTGGTCGCGAACTCGTAGTCGCGTGTGTCGTGGCCCGGCACGGCCATGATCGCGCCGTAGCCGTATTCGGCCAACACATAGTCGGCAGTCCAGATGGGGACCTCGGCGCCGGTGACCGGATTCACGGCGTAGGCGCCGGTGAACACGCCGGTTTTCTCGCGTTCTTCCTTCATGCGGTCTTGGGAGCTGCGCTTGGACGACGCCTCAATGTAGGCTTCGACCTCGGCGCGCTGCGCGTCCGTGGCAACCTGGGGTGTCAGCGGATGTTCGGGGGCAAACACGCAATAGGTCGCGCCAAAGAGGGTGTCCGGGCGCGTGGTGAAGACCGTGAACTCTTCGCCTGAGCCAGCCACCTTGAACACGACGTCCGCGCCTTCGCTGCGCCCAATCCATTCGCGCTGCATGGCCTTGATGCTATCGGGCCAATCCAGGTCGTCCAGATCTTCCAGAAGCCGGTCCGCGTATTCGGTGATCTTCAGCATCCACTGCTTCATCATCCGCTTCTCGACGATGTCGCCGGTCTCGACGTACTTGCCGTCTTTGACCTCTTCGTTGGCGAGCACCGTGCCCAACGCGGGACACCAGTTGACGGGCTGCTCGGTCTCATAGGCGAGGCCGCGGTCGAACAGAACCCGAAAGACCCACTGGGTCCATTTGTAGTACTTGGGATCGGTGGTGTTGATCTCGCGGTCCCAGTCGTAGGACAGGCCCAGCGCCTGGATCTGGCGTTTGAAGGTCTCGCAGTTGCGATTGGTGATGGCGGCCGGATGCTCCCCCGTGCGCACGGCGTGACGTTCGGCGGGAAGGCCGAAAGCGTCCCAGCCCATAGGATGAAGCACGTTGAACCCGTTCATCCGCTTGTACCGCGCGAGGATGTCCGTGGCCGTGTACCCTTCCGGGTGACCGACGTGAAGCCCGTCGCCACTGGGATAGGGGAACATATCGAGCACGTAGTATTTCGGCTTGGATGTGTCGAGATCCGACTTGAACGTCTTGTTCTCCAGCCAGAACTCCTGCCATTTCTTCTCGATAGACTGATGATCGTACGCGCTGCTGGCCATTTTCGACTGACGCCTCCTGATGTCACACACCGTCATGCACACCGATATTGGGTTCCCAGATGAAAGCGATACTATATCATAGGGAACGGGAGGGGTTCACTGGGGCGTTCACGAAAAGGTACAGGAAACTCGTCCTGGAATCGGACGCTCCGATACCCTTGAATGGCAGGTTTTCCGATCAGTCCGGCTGAAGCACGTCCGTATAGGGATGCAAGGCAAACCAGCGCTGACTGTTCTTCGCGGCCGAGCGAACCGAGAGCGTGCAGGGTTTCCCGGGGTCGACCATGCCGGCGGGAAGCCGAAGGTAGAACAGCCCTACGTTGTCCTCGTTCGTGGCGCGCTTCGGAAGCAATGTAAGCGATACCCCGCGTTCGTCGTTGCGCCACGTCTCGATTCCGTTGCACACATCGAAGGAAACCGCATCATTCTCGTTGACCGCCAGAACAAACCCTTCTGTCTTGGGTTCAGAAATCCACCCGAGTCCTCCGGAAAAGACGATTGTTACGCCGTCTCCGTCCTCTACTTCCGGTATGGGGGCAGTCTCCCACTCCACGCGGTGGCCGAGGGATGTTTGGCGGCAGATGTAGGTGACGGCCCGGTCTTCGCGATAGGAGAACCAGGCACTCTGCTCACCCTCGTTGCGGACGAGACGCGCGAAGCCTTCCACGAAGGGCCCGTTCATGGAAGGCATGGTCTGCGCCCGCGATTCCAGGAAGTCGATGGGAATCTCGGCATCCGGGGCCGGCATCGTCTGCGCGTGCTTGATGAGCTGTGCGGTCAACCACTCGGCTTCGGGCACGAAGGCTTCGACTCCGGCGCCTCTCGCGTCCAGGTTCAGACCACAGACAATGATGCTCCCCTTCCCCACACGCGCCTGGAACATGAGCGCCTTGTCCCTGCACACGCTCAAGACTTCCACGCCGCGAACCATCACCTCCGGCGAGAAGGGGGCGTCGTCGAGGATGTATCCGTCCGCCCCGTTGATCAACCGGCACCACCCCGCGTCACACCACCCTTCGGGCGCCATGACCCTGGTAGCCGGATGGTCGTAGACCACGGTTCCCGCGTTGTTGTCGTTGGCGTGGCCATGCCACCATGCGGTCTTGAACTGCATAGGGGCAATTGGCATCAGCATGGGGGGCCGAATCAGGAGTGCGCAGGCGCCGCCCGCCACGGCCTCCACAAGGGTCTCGTCAAATAGGGAGGCCACGTATACCGCCTTGGTGGGCAGAGGGTCTTGCGGCACGGGTTCCGCGCCGTACGCGCTGCACACGCGGAACACATCCGCCGCTGCGTAGACCGGTACGTCCGAGTTCGACACGCCAGGTTCCGCGGGGTAGACCCACGTGGACCACTCGTTCTGGCAGGAGATCCCTCCTCCATCGAATCTGACCTGCACGTCGAGGCGCACAGGGGCGGTCACGTCCGGCGCAACCAAGTCCATCCGCGCGACTTTGGTCAATTCAGCCTGGGCCACAGTCTTCGTCTGCACCTCTCCCTCCGCGACAACACGTCCGTTCGCGGTTGCCGTCCAGCGCACCAGGCCTGGAGGTAGAGCGTTCGACGCGAAGTTGGAGACCAGAATGGCGGCGTCCACCCGCTCGCCTGCGCGATACGTCAGGTCCAAACCATCTTGAAGAAGAACCACGTCTGCATTGAACCGCCGCACATCGTCCATGGAGATGCCGGGCTTGGGTCGAAAGTACGCGTCTACAAGGCCGTTCGAGGTCGTCCAGTAATCCTGCAAGAGCCACCAGTGATACCCGGATATGTCGGAATTCTTACGAATTGCCTCGATATTCGTCTTGTGGCAGAGCAGGTACAGCCGTTCGGAATTTCGTGCCCAGAGATCGGACTCGTTCAGGAGGCCCAACCGATCCAGTTTCTCACGGGTCTTCAGCAACCAGAAGGGTTTGAAGTTGTGCTGGAACAGGTCAATCATGTCGAGCCGGGGAAAGGTGACGTAGTTACCGGTCTCGTGCGAGACGACCGGCTTGCGCGGGGTTGCCATGTTGAACTTGTTCGGCGTGCCGAGGGGGTTGGCAAACACATCGAACTGGGTGAAGAAGAGGTCGAGGGTATCCCTGTCCAGTCTCTCACTCCCGACTATCCCGGGCCAGACTCCGTCGGAGTCCACAACAGGCCGGGTGGGGTCCAGCGTCTTGGCGATCCGGTGAAGTTCCGGAGCAATCGGAATGCCCTTGTACAGTTCGTTGCCCATGCACCAGTCCATGATGGAGGGATGGTTCCGAAACCGTTTGATGACCGCGGTCCACTCCTGACGATAGAGATTGAGGGCCGCATCGCTTGCCGCGTCATGGAACCGTTGGTAGGCGATGGGGAACTCGGCCGACACCAGCATCCCGACCTCGTCGCATGCCTCGTAGTACTCCGGCGGAAGCAGATGGCTGTGGTGCCGGACGTGGTTGAAGCCGAATTCCTTGGCTATGCGTAGGCGGTCCAGGTACACATTCTCGTCGGAGGGCGCCGCCATGGTTTCCGGATATACGCAATCGTCGCCATACCCACGCAAAAAGACGGGGGTTCCATTGAGAAGGACGCGCTTTCCGCCGATCTCAATCGTGCGCAGGCCGAACCGGTCCGTGACCGTGTCGACGGCGGTGCCGTCCTTCAGAAGCGACAAACAGGCCCTGTAGAGCGTCGGCGCATCCGGCGTCCACAGCGCCGCGCCGGGCATATCGACTGACAACGCAATCGTGTGGGCGTCCCGAAGCGCTTCACTGAGCGCTTTCTCGACACGCGCGACGGTGGCGCCTTCGGCATCCTGGACTTCAAGCCGGACAGCGTCGCAACCGGTCCCGTTGCCCACGAGTGCGGCACGCACCTCGCAGCCCGCGGGATCGATGCGCGGGGATATGAATAGGTCTTTCAGATACGAATCCGACCGAGCTTCGAGGGTGACATGCCCCCAGATTCCGCCCCAGTAGGTGTCCATGTAGTCGATGAGGTCGAAACAGCCGGTGAGGGTGTCTATCTCGTGGCGTTGCGCGGAATCGACGCAGATGGTGATGACGTCCTCGGCGCCTGGCTGGATGAGGGCGGTGACCTCGTATTCGAAGGGCGAGAGGTAGCCTATATGCTCGCCCAGAAGCTGCTCGTTGACCCAGACTTTGGCGTAACGGTGGACTCCTCCGATGCATAGGAACAGCCGTTTCCCGGCCCAGTCTTGCGGGACGGATACGGTCTTCCGGTACCAGCCTTTCCCGTAGAACAGGTGGTGTACTTTGTCCGTCTCGTCACCAAACCCCTGGGCGTCCCACGAGCCCGGCACCTGGATTGTGTCCTGGGAGGCGTCGGTCAGAAGCACGTCGCTGGAGAACCATTTCTCGGCCTCGCCGGTACCTTGTCTATCGAGGGCGAACTGCCAGGATCCGTCCAGAGACTGCACGCCGCGGGCCATGCCTGGAACGCTGGCCCCGAGAAGGGCCAAACCGACCGCGAGAAGTACTGACATGGCGATTCTCCTTGCGCTGCCAAATCGTGACGCCTTAGGGCGAACCCAAGATCGACAAGCTCTGCCCCGGCACACGAGTGTACACGGGAACGATGGCCGAATCACTGTTGGCGCGATCCGAGATTCCCTCTCTTGCTTTTAAGCGGATTCCGTGTTAGTTTGGTTTTGAAGAGTGGATGTATCGGATATTGCGTTTCCCCGGCTGCGACGAAGCAGCCGTGCTCGCTTTCGTGGATTGAAGGTGACCCCTTCAGCAGTATCGACGGATGATCACACTGACCGCAGGTGAAATCCGGCCGATCGGGCCGATTGTGTGGTGTAGTCATGCAGAGGCAAATGAACGAAAGGGAAAGCAATCATGAAGAATCGTGGGTTCACTCTGATCGAACTGCTGGTCGTCATCGCTATCATCGGCATTCTGGCGGCGATTCTGCTGCCGGCCTTGGCGCGCGCCCGTGAAGCAGCCCGGCGCGCAAGTTGTCAGAACAATCTGAAACAGCTCGGCTTGGTTCTCAAGATGTACACCAACGAGTCCAAAGGCGAAAGGTTCCCGGACCAGCGCAGGTTCGACAACGACTGTGATCCGATCGGCAAACTCGATCCAATGTTCGATGGTCCTCAACTCTATCCCGAGTATCTTACCGACATCAGCGTTCTCGTGTGTCCCTCCGACTCACGTAGCGACGAACTCGACGGTGTAGAGGCTAATCCCGCTACCGCCGCGTGCCGCATCTTCGCGTGGTCGTACCATTACATGGCATGGTCCTTTCCCGATAATTTCCTCATGGCAGATGCGTCCCTGGTGAATGACCAGGGCATCACGCCCGACACGGTTGTCGGCTACGTGGACGGGGACGTGCTCCTGGAAATGGACGACCTTCTTGGCAAGTTCAGCGATTGGGGCGACGGCACCGATACGACCGGCGGTTTCTTCGCCGACGATATCACGACGGATAACGATAGGACGGCCCTGCGCCTTCGTGAAGGCATCGAGCGCTTCTTCATCTCCGACATCAACAACCCAGCCGCGACCGCCAAAGCACAAAGCGAAGTCGTCGTGATGTACGACGACAATCTGGCAGGCGACCCTTCGCTGTTCAATCACGTGCCTGGCGGCGGCAACGTGCTCTACATGGACGGCCATGTCGAGTTCATCAGGTATCCCGGCGAGACGCCCTTCTCACGCTTCTACAGTTCGTTCCTGTCGTTTGTGACCACGGTGCAGTAGGACCGACTTCGCAATCACGCGCGCATCCGGAGGCTCCCTTCGGGGGGCCTCCTTTCTTGTTACCCGTTTCCGGACTCGTCACAGGTCACAACGGCACATTTTCACACCCGCCGTGTCAGGCTTCGAGCAAGCGTGTGTAGCCGGGCTTGGGCACGGGATAGCTGCCGTCGGGGCCGGGTACGGTCGGCGGCTCCATGCCGTCATGGCAGTCCTCGGGTTTGGGCGCGTACGCGAAATCCGAGTTCATGACCCGGTCCCAGGTGATCTCCTCGCCGGTGTAGCAGGAGATTTGCCCCATGACGCCCATCATGGTGCTGCGGGCCATGTAGTCGCCGTTGTTGACAGGTTCGCCCGACCGGATTGCCTTGAAGAGGACGTCGTGCTCGATCTGATAGGGATTGCAGGACCCCTTCCATTGCCATTCGTTCTCGCCCCAGATTCGGCAGTGCGTAATGGATGCCTTGCCCTTGCTGCCGAATACGGTGCTGGACGAGTCGTTGTAGCATCCCTTGGTCGTCCGGCAAAGAGCATAGATACGGACGCCGCTGTCGAGTTCGTACACGACGGAATGATGGTCGAACACATCGCCGTAGATGGGCTCGGTCATGGAGGACCGTCCGGCGAGGCCATGGCACTTGGCCGGTACGGCGTTGTGCAACACCCAACTGGCGCGGTCCAGGTTGTGGACCAGGGACTGCGGGACGTCGTCGCCTGAGAGCCAGCTAAAATGGTATTGGGTGCTGCATTGCCATTCGAGTTCGGACAACCCAGGCGCGCGGTCAATGATCACGTATGGCGCACGGAGGAAATTCTCTTCGATGCTGATCACATCGCCGATGGCGCCGTCGTGTATTCGCTGAACGGTCTCGGCGTACCCGGTGTGGTAACGGCTTTGCAGTCCCGAAACCAGGCACAGCCCCTTCTCCTTCGCCACGTCGGC
>JAAEQP010001689.1 GCA_024231375.1 bacterium
ATGGGGTGAGCACAACCGAAAAGGGGGCAGACACATGCGCCATATTCACAAGATCACGAAGGACGCGAGGCCGCAGCGGGCGATTGAGAGGCCTTCAATCAAGGAGTGCATCGAATTTCTCCTGGATGGGGGACCGGTCTTTGGCGAGGGGGAAAGCTTCGTCGATTGCCTGAAATGCACGAAGGGCGGAGGAAGCTGCGCCTAGGGCTTCGGCTTCGCGAAGAAGCACTGAGCGGTCCGTGGGGATTCCACAGGCCGACCCGGATTGGAGCAGGGGCTGATTCCCGCCGTCTCCCTGAGACGGCTGCGGGTGTGGCCTCTGCTTTCCTCTTCTCCCTCGGGAGAACTGTTCCCGGTCCACGCTCTGCGCCGGTCCCAATAAGGCATTGACGTCCCGGCTCCTGAAACATCCAAGGATATGGCAGTGTCCCTTGTGCAACCGTACGACCCCGCGTGGCCCACGTGGTTCGAGCGGGTCAAGACGTTTCTGGCACCGGGGTTGCCCGATTCCGGCTGTGCTGTTGAGCACGTCGGCAGTACGTCTGTCCCCGGTATGGTGGCAAAGCCCATCATCGACATCGATCTCGTGATCAAGCGCGGCACGTTTCCGGACGTCAAGGCGCGGCTCGATGCGCTCGGTTACGTGCATCAGGGCGATCTTGGCGTTCCGGGGCGCGAGGCCTTCGACCTTGTCAACGCGGAAGCCAAGGCCAGGCTCCCAGTTCACTACCTCTACGTATGCGAGACCGATGCACCGGAACTGCGCCGCCATCTCGCCTTCCGCGACTTCCTGCGTGAGCATCCGGAATGGTGCGAACGACTCAGTCAGCTCAAGCAGGCGTTGTGCGTCGATCACAACAACGACCGGCAGGCCTATATGGATGGGAAGGCCGCCATGGTGCGCGATATCACCGCGCGGGCGATGGGCTGCATCAACTGAACTCGTACCAGGGGATGCGGCGGGGATAGTATGCGCCGCACTCGGGGCAACGCCAGTACCCGTCGCGTTTGGTCATGAGGTTCAGTCCGTACAGGACGATGAAGAACCCTATCACGCCTGGGATCAGGCAGATGCCGAGAAGCACGATGAGGCATCCGTTGCCTTCGCTGGGCGCTCTGGTTTCCTTCCGCATGCAGGATCCGCATCCGGGACATCTCCCTTTCGTAAGTCCCCGTCTCATTGTACCCACCTCCTCGATGGTCAGGATAGCCGTGGCCGAGGTGTAATCGATGGTGGGGTTTACACTGGGATCGGCGGCGCATCGCAATTTGCGAAACCTCGCGGAGGGAGGGGCAGTCAAACTATGTGAGACGACGGGAAGGACGAGACAAAGGCCCGGAGATGGGCCATCCCGAAGCCGAGCAGATATTAACCACCAGTTGATATAGTGACCTCCTTAGCCGGGCGGACGTCCACCAGCGCCTGCCCGGACTTCCACCACCGGAACAGTGGCCCACCACCCGCTGCTCCGGTTTTCTTTTTGCCTTTCCGGGATGACGCCGAAGGTTGGCGCCGGATAGTGCGGCCGTCTCCCGTCATGCTGAGCGTGAGCGAAGCATCTCGCACTCCAGGGAAGCTGCCTGGTTGAACGAGATTCTTCACTCCCTTCAGGATGACTTAGGAGGGGATGCCTGGCTGGGAGGTGGCGCAAGAAAAAGGAATGGCGGACGCCGAAGCGTCCGCCATTCAATGTGTCAACAGTCATTCGCGGGCAGTTGCCCGCGGGCCGCTCACGCAGCCTAGGCCTGGTCGAGCCAGGGGCCTTCAGCGTAGAGGAAATAGAACAGCAACCCAGTAGCGATCCGGCCAAGCCATAGCAGCAACAACATGATGTAGATCCTCCTTCCGTTGTGCCTCTCCATAGAGCCATTTGGTCAAGCCGAGTATAGCATAGGCATAGGCGGCGCACAATGGCGTCGACAGGCCTTGGGGCAGATTACTCCACCATGAATTCGACGAGGGCGTGGACCGGGTAGCCGACGAGCTTCTCGCGTCCCTTGAGTGGGGGCAACTCAACGACGAAGGCGAGCTCGACGATCTCCGCATCCATGCGGTTCATGAGCTTGCAGATGGCCTCCATGGTGCCGCCGGTGGCGAGGAGGTCGTCTACCAGGACGACACGGTCCCCCTTCCTGAGGGCGTCGGTGTGAATCTCGAGGGTGTCGCTGCCGTATTCCAATTCGAAGGATTCGGACATGGTTTCCGCCGGCAGTTTCCCCGGCTTGCGGACCGGGATGAAGGGCAGTTCCATGGCATAGGCAAGTGCGCCGCCGAAGATGAAACCCCGCGCCTCGGCGCCGACGATGGCGTCGATCTGCTTGTCTGCGTAGCGGGCCTTCCACCCGTCGATGATCTCCTTGAAGGCCGGGCCGTGCTGGAGCAGGGTGGTGATGTCCTTGAACTGGATACCGGGTTTCGGAAAATCAGGCACGTTTCGGATAATGGCGGCGAGATCCATGAAGTGTCTCCTTGATGTGGGCCCCCGGTATCCAGGCCGATCCGCCACCGAGGCGGCGTGCTAGGGACGGAAATCCTCGACCCGGTCTGTGACGAACACCCGCAGGCGTTTCATGACATCGTTCTCAATCTGACGGATCCGTTCGCGCGTGAGCCCGAACTCGCGGCCGGTTTGTTCCAGCGTGTGGGCGCGTCCGTCCATAAGGCCGTATCGGAACCGGATGATGTTCTGCTCGCGCGGCGTGAGCTGCTTCATCAGTTCCTCGAGTTGCTGGTCCAACTCGATCTGTAGGATGGCGCCGTCGACTTTGCGTGGTTCGAGGCTCTCCGGGATGCCGCGGGAGTTGTCGGCGCTCGTGTCGAGATCGTCCAGCGACGACACGTCGCACACGAATTCCTGGAGCTTCATGGCCTCGGCCAGTTTGATGCCCATCTTCTCGGCGACCTCTTCGGGGTCGGGCTGTTTCCCGGTGCGTTTGTAGATAGCCTCCGCCGTCTTCTTGTAGCGGGCCACGTTGTCGGTGACGTACACGGGGATCCGCACGGTGCGGCCGTAGTTCGACAGGCCCCGGGTGATGGCTTGGCGGATCCACCAGGTCGCGTAGGTGGAGAACTTGCAGCCGCGATCGGGGTCGAATCGCTCCACGGCCTTCATGAGGCCCAGATTGCCTTCTTCGATGAGGTCTTGCAGTTGGAGGCCGTAGTAGAGGTACTTCTTCGCGATGCTGACCACGAGGCGAAGATTGGACACGATGAGCTTGCGCCGGGCTTCGGCTTCACCCTTCAGGGCGCCACGGGACAAACGCATTTCCTCGGCCGTCGAGAGCAGCGGAATCCGCGATATCTCGGCTAGATACGTGCTTAGACCGTTTTCACGTGGTGATGCCATGTGCTAATCCACGAAGTTCGGCACAAAGGCCTGACGTCGAACCCTTGACGCCCCAGTAAGGTAACACCTCACGACCGCGAAACGTGGCCCCGGAATGATCCGACGCGATTCCGCGAGGGGCGGACGGTGTCGCGGAGGCCTGACCGGCCCCGCTGTAACTCTCTGTCATGGCGTGCCCTCAAGTTTCCCCTCGCCTCAGTCTAGCGAAATCCGCGGTGGTGTTCAAGGGCAGGCACGGTCTGTCAACATTATTCGGTCGTGGCGAGAGTCCAGGGGGAGAGAACCGAGATTTGCGCGGAATGAGGACGAGAAAAACTCGATTGTGACCATGGCGCTGCTGAGGGGGCGAGGCGTGGGCCCGGCTTGACATCGGGGTCGGCAATGGCGAGAATCTGCGGCATGCAGGATGACAACGAACGGTACATGCGATACGCAATCCAGGAGGCCGAGCGGGCGCTCGACGTAGGCGAGGTCCCGGTCGGGTGCGTGATAGTGCTTGATGGCCAAATCATCGGAAAGGCACACAATCAGCGCGAGACACTACAGGACCCCACGGCCCACGCCGAGATCATCGCGATCACCCAGGCGGCCGCGCACCTGAAGAGTTGGCGTTTGGAGAATGCCAAGCTCTACGTCACGCTGGAACCGTGCCCCATGTGCGCGGGCGCGATCATCCTGTCGCGAATCGCGGAAGTGTACTTCGGCGCCTCCGACCCAAAGGCCGGCGTGGTCGGGACCCTCATGAACCTGCTCGAAGACACGCGCTTCAACCACAATCCCACCGTGACGCCCGGTCTATTGGCCGAAGAATGCGGCGGTCTGCTCACCGGCTTCTTCCGCGAGATCAGGCAAGGCCTCCGCGGGAAGCTGTAGAGTCCGCCACGGGCCTGGGGCATGCCCGGGTCCCAGAGGGTGTAGGCGATGAACCGTTCCTCGCGACCGCGCTCGTCGAAGTAATACATGGTGACGCACTTGCCGTCGGCGCGTTGGCCGGTGCGGGGGTGCCCGAGGTCCCAGTTGCCGCCATCCTCGCGAAGTACGATCTCGCTACTCCACGTCTTGCCTTCGTCGGCGCTGATTACTGCCCGCATGCCGTACGGTTTCGCGCGGTAGCCGTACGTCAACGCGATACGGCCATCCTGAAGCCGAATCATGTGGGACGGGTTGCCGCCCGGCTGTGCAACTACGGGGCGCTGATGCAACGGTCCGGGCGTGTGGTACCACGCGAGGTGTGGGAGGTGCTGCGGCACGTTCCTGCTGCCCCTCCGCCGTTGTTGGAGGAGGCCCCATCATTCTTCATTGAGCGCATGAATGCGGAACCTCTACAATGCCCCACGGGGGCGCCCTTTCTGCCCCGTACCACCAACAAGGAGGACGAACACCGTGTCAAAGGCTCGATCCCATCCGCGCACCATCAACCGAAGGCACTTCCTCACAGGGCTCGCGTCGGCAGGTGCGGCCCTGGCACTGGGTGGGCGAGCGGCAGCCGCGCGGGAGACCCAGCGTCCCAACGTGGTGCTGTTCGTGGTCGACGATATGGGGTGGATGGACAGCGAGGTGTATGGCAGCCGGTACTACGAGACGCCCAACGTGAACCGGCTGGCGCGGCAGTCGGTGCGATTCACCAACGCCTATTCGGCGGCGCCGCTGTGTTCGGCTACGCGGGCGAGTCTCATGACGGGCAAGTACCCCGGCCGGTTGCACGTGACCGGCGCGTCGGGCCATGTGCCGGCTGCGAAAGGCCCGCTTATGCCCGAGAAGGGCATGCCCCATCAGAAAATGCTCATGCCCCGATGTCAGGGCTACCTCCCCTTGGAGGAGTACACCATTGGCGAGGCGATGCGGGATGCGGGCTACCGGACCGGGTTCGTGGGCAAATGGCATCTGGGCCACGACGAGAAGTACTGGCCGGACCATCAGGGGTTCGACATCAACGTGGGGGGTGGTCGGTGGCCGGGGCCGCCGAGCTATTTCTCCCCGTACAACATCAGCAAGTTACCCGATGGCCCCGACGGTGAGTACATCGCCGACCGGCTCACGGACGAGGCCATCGCGTTCATTGAGGACGCCAAAGACGAGCCCTTCTTCCTGAACTTCTGGCAGTACGCGGTCCACGCGCCCTACCAGGGCAAGGACGAGTACCGCGCCTACTTCGAAGAGAAGAAAGACCCGCGCGGTGCGCAACACAACGCTGTCATGGGGGCCATGATCAAGAGTATGGACGAGAGTCTTGGCCGCGTATTGGACACGCTCGAAAGCCGCGGCCTGATGGACAACACCATCGTCATTTTCTCGTCCGACAATGGCGGCAACATGTATGACCGAACGGCGCGGGACGGCACGAACCTCGGCGCATGGGCGCCCGAGGGACGTACCCCAACGAACAACGCCCCCTTGCGCGGGGGTAAGGGGTCGGTGTTTGAAGGCGGCATCCGCGTGCCGACCATGGTCTACTGGCCCGGCAAGACCGAACCGGACACGGTATCCGACGAAATAGTGTGCAGCGTCGATTTCTACCCGACCCTGCTGGACATGATCGGAGTCGCGCCGCAACAGGACCAGGTTTTCGACGGGGTTTCGATGGTGCCGGCTGTGTTGGGCAAGAAATTGGGGCGACGTGCCGTGTTCGGCCATTTCCCTCACTACACCGCCGCGGTGCCGTGCCGACCGGCCAGTTGGGTGCGCGAAGGCGACTGGAAACTCATCCGGTTCTATGAACAGGACGAGGCGTTCCCCAACCGCATCGAGTTGTACAACCTCAAGGACGACATTGGGGAACTGAACAATCTGGCGGAGCGATATCCGGAACGGGCGCAATCGATGGAACGGATGCTGGACCAGCATTTGGAGGAAACGGGAGCACATGTGCCCAAGGAGAATCCGGACTATGTCGAGACCGCCGCGAAAGAGGTCGGTGGATGGCGGCCGAGCGGCGAATGCTGGATTAAGCAGGGCGAAGGCGCGCTTGTGATGACGAGTGTGGCCGGCGACCCCTTCATCATCAGCAATGGCGCGCCGGAGGCGTCAGGCGCGCTGATGGCACGGTTTCGGATGCGGTCATCCAGTACCGGCGGCGGGCAGTTCTTCTGGACCACCCAGAAGGCGCGCAATTTTGGGCCGCATCAGCGGCTGGACTTCATACCGATTCATGACGGCGCATGGCACGAGTACGAAGTGCCGTTCGACGCAAACGCTACGCTCCGGGCCGTGCGCATCGACCCGTCCACGGGTCCGGGGGTGATGGAGTTCGAGTGGATTCGCATCGAGGGCGGCGGCAAGGTGCAACGAGAATGGCGGTTCGCAGATGGGATCTAGGGTGATGAGGGCGAGAACGATGTTACTGGTTGCCGCGGCATTGGTGTTGGCCGCGGGCTCCTCGTGGCCGGAACCAGGAACCAACGGCATGCGCTTGATTCTGAATCAATCAGCCGATTCCATGTTCGAATGCGTCGCATTCAAGGGGCACCTGAATGCGTCCGCAACAAGAGACATGTTGATCGAGGGGTATCAGGGTCTCGTCGACGACTATGCACGCACGAGCGTGTCGCACATCTTCTTCAACGTGAACTTTCAACGCGCCGCGTATGACAGCGCAGTGTGCGAAACCTACTGGGACGTCCCTGACCCGGAGAGGGACGCGGTTGCGTGGTCGCGGATGAGCTGGTACGTCCACAAAGCGGGCGTTGACCCGTTCCAGGTGTGCGTGGAACGCTGCCGGGATCGGGATATCTCACCCTGGATCTCGGTGCGCATGAACGACACCCACTACAACGACGACCGGCACCGGATCTTCTCGCTCTGGTGGAACCGTCCAGAATTCCGCCGGGGCGTGGGTGGATTCCATGACGGGCTCGATTTCGCCCAAGAGGAAGTGCGCACGCTCTACATGAACCTGATTCGCGAGGTGATCGAACGCTACGACTCGGACGGCCTCGAGCTCGATTGGATGCGGTTTCCGTATCACTTCAAGCCGGGGCAGGAGGAGGCGGGGCTGGACATCCTGACGACGTTCCTCCTGCACACCGGGCCCGCGCCCGTGTCGGGTACGGTCACGGTACGTGTGGGTCTCAAGGAGAGTGAGGGCCTTCGAGATGCGGTGCTTGCGGTTCGCGCGAACGGAACAGCCTGTACGGCGACAGACGACCTCGATACGTCGACACAGTACGGGCGGTTGAAGGGCCAGAGCCGGTACACGTGCTTTGTGGACGAGGTGGCGGCTCGTGTGGCGCAGTTCGATGTGCCGTTGTCCACGATGCGAGCGGGGCGCAATGCGTTTGAGGTCGGCGTGGCCGACGGACCGCCGCAGACGGTCACTTGGCTTGAGGTGTACGTGGCGCCGTAGGGCTGGCCGGTCCTTGGATTCTCTTGGCCCCCCGGCTAGACTCACTGTCGGGCTGCGACCGTTCGAAGCGAGTCGGGACTCGCCGGTAGAACAAAGACCAATACATGAGGTGCCGGAATGGGATACCGCGTTTCAATGAGTGTTTCCGTGAGCGCACTGCTCGCGCTGCTGGCGGGGCCTGCCTATGGCTGGAACCACGCGTTGCACCAACGAATCACAGGGGTCGCGGTTGAGTCGCTACCGAACGCGGACCAGGATTTCCTGGTTCCCGAGACGGCGGCGTTGGCCGAGATCTACTGTTCGTTTCCAGACATGAACTGGGGCTGTTACGGGCAGTGGGGCGGCGGCGAGGGCAACCCCGCGATGCCGCGGTTCCCCGACGTGCGCCGTGAGTGGGACATCTCGCGGTATTGCATGTGGGACCCCGTGCTCCAAGAGGGTCGCCACATACCGCACCGCCCTCCGGAGGCCTACGAGTTGATTCCATCCCTGATAGAGAAAGCTGTCGGCGCATTTCGGGACGGGCAACTCGAGGACGGGACGCGGTACCTCGGGGCCATGCTGCACTATGTGGAGGATTGCGGGTCCATGGGCCACATGCAGCCCTTCCACCGCACCCTGGATCCCGATCCTCAGAAGGTGGAGCTTGGCGGATACACGCCCACGGCGGTGGGCACCACGCTCGAAACGGCCGGTACCGGCGCGGTGGAACGGGTTCGGCAACTCGTTGGATACACCGACGCTCAGTTGCTGCCTCTGCTGCAAGGCTGTGGCATGTCTCTGGAGGATGCGCACCGCCAGTGCCGTGAGGCCACGGTCCCGCCCGAAGTGGCCGCTGTGGTGAAACGAATTCGGAACGAACAGGGCGACGAATACCGAGTCGTGGCCACGCGATGCGCCACGGAGACCGCACGCGCATGCGCCGACGTGATTCACACCGTGCTGTCGCTTGCGCCCAAAGGCCGTCCCTCGGGCTTCAAGTTCCCTGCGAACGTCAACCTCGTCGCCAATCCGTCCTTTGAAGATGACGAAGGCGCCGGGCTGCCGGAGGGTTGGTGCGTGGGATGGTTCGACAAGGCGGACCGGGCCGGGCGTGCGGAATGGTATCGCGCGGGCACGCATTGGGGGAGACAGACCTACAGCGGAAGCCGTTCCCTGTTGTTACTATGGGCGCCCGAGGCGGGGCTGGAATGGCGGCAGACGTGGCCGAAGGCGATCCGGGTACGAGCGGGCGAGCAGTATCGTGGGACCGTGTGGGCAAAGGCCCGCAACGCCGGCGACGGTGCCCACTTCGGCCTTCAGTTCTCGGATGGTGCATACAAGGTCGTGGCCGTGGAGACGTGCCCGGTCGTCGCGGAGGACGCGGGATGGCATCAACTGTCCGTGGAGGCGGTGGTTCCCGCCGAAGCGCGGTGGTTGCGGGTCGTTCTTCACTCCCGAGGCAAGGATGGCGCTGTGTGGTTTGACGATGTGGAAGTAGTCCGGTTTGAGCCGCAAGCATCCGGCTCCGGTCAATGAGAAACGTCCACAAGGAGAATGCGAAGATGATTGGCCTCAGTTTCTTTGGGCGCGTGTTGGTGTGCGTCGTTGTGGCTGGCACGATGCTGGCCGCCCACGCCGCGGATGAGGAGTGGACGCGGCACCGCACGGTGATGCGCGAGACCAGAGCCGCCGCGCAGTACTACTCGTTGCACGGCATCGCCAGCAATGCGGCAGGGTTCCCGAACGATTGCGTCGAAGGCGAGCTTCTGCAAGCGCCCCCAGGCCGCTTCGAGGTCGTAAGCGGACCCTCCCAGCATTCCCTGGCGGTGCGGCTGGACACAACACCGATGGTCGGTCCCGCGCCGAAGATTGGGGGCCAGGGCTTCGCCGTCGCCGCGTGGATGCGAGTTCAAGGGGTGGGGTCTGTTCGCGGGACGCCCATCGCGCGGGGCGGCACGTTGTTCTCTTGCGGCAGCGGCTATTGGGACGGGTGGCGCGTCACACTGAAGCCTGACGAGGGCAATTCGGTCGGATTCGAAGTGGGCCGTCCGCAACCGGACCACGCGACGTTCCTCCAGGGGGGGCGTCTGCTGACCGGCGTCTGGCATCATCTCGTCGCCACATGGGACGGAGCCGCTATGCGCGTGTACATCGACGGCGTGCAGACCGCCGAACATGCCCACGCCCATGCCTATGCGCAACCATCGAGCAAGGCGTTCCGGGTGGGTGTCGCAGGACACGGCTGGGGATCGAGCGTCTTTGACGTGGCGGATTTGGCGCTGTACGAACGGGGATTATCGGCGAGCGAGGTGGTGCAACAGGCGTGCCTGCATGCGCCGCTCGCGGAGGCCACGGCAAACGCTTTCGACGCGGCATGGAAGCTGGCTGCTGAGGGCAGCGTTGGCGAGGCCGTGGCCACGTTCGACGCCATTGCAGGTCAAGCGACCGCGCCGTGCTATGCGGCGAGCGCATTGACTCAGGCAGCGGCACTGTTACGCCGGAACGGAAAGCCGGTGGATGCTGCCGAACGCGTGCAGGCCATTCTGCAACGCGACGACGTTTCGGCTCGTGGGCGAATGCGCGCCTTTGGCCTGCTTACGGCGCTTCTGCAGGACGATGAGACGCTGTTGCCGGCTGAATGCTATGAGACCGCGCTGGCCTTTGAAGAAATCCCGGCGAAGACGCACTCGAAGCTCCAGTTCGACCTTGCGCGGAGTCTGTTGGCGAAAGGCAATCTGGCGCGTGCGGAACCGTTGGCGCGGGAGGTGCTCGCGGAACAGGACCTCCCCGCCCGCGACGCTTGCGAACTCATGCTGGACCTCGGCCATGGATGCCGCGCCAATGGCATGGACGACCAGGCTCGATGGTGGTATCAGCAGATCCTCGACAATGCCGACGCGCCCTTCGGGTTCCACAGCCATGCGCGCTTGTGCATGGGGCAGAGTTTCGTGGACGAGAAGAACTGGGACGGCGCCCGCGCGGCGTTCGAGGCACTGGCGGCGGACGAAACGGCACCGGCGCATCACCAGACCGAGGCGCGGGAACGCATTGGCGAGATCGCGCGGCTGGAACTGGGGCTCCCGGCCTTCGACCCGGCCACGTCGCGCACGCCGCCGCCCCAATGGCCCACGCCGGGCAAGGTGTTTCACGTGTCACCCGATGGAAAGACCGGCAACGCAGGCGACGCCGACGCGCCCTTCGACAGCATCCAGGCCGCGCGTGATGCCATCCGGCGTCTGAAGCAAGCGACGGGACTGCCCAAGGGCGGGGTCGAGGTGCGCGTAGCGGCGGGACAGTATCCGGTCATGGAATCCATCGCGTTGACGGACCAGGACAGCGGCACGACCGATGCGCCCATCGTGTACCGGGCCGTGGAGGCGGGCGCTGCACGGTTGACGGGCGGCCGATCCATTGAGGGGTTCAAACCCGTTGAGGACGCGGCTGTTCTGGCGCGGTTGCCGGAAGAATCGCATGGAAGGGTTCTCCAAGTCGATCTGAAGGCCCTGGGGATCGCGGACTACGGCAGTTTGAGGCCCACCGGCGCGACCATGGGCAATCACCCCTTGCTGGAACTCTTTTTCGACGGTCGCGCCATGCGTATGGCGCGCTGGCCGAACGAGGGCTACCTCAAGACGGGTACCGTTTACGATGTGGGCGACGAAGCGACGGACCGCGGCGCGGTATTCGATTGCGTCGAGGACCGGCTTGCGCGCTGGGGCGAAGCGCGGGACCCGTGGATTTTCGGTTTCCCGAGGTACTTGTGGTCCGACGCCTCGTTGCCGGTGGGCAGCATCGACGCGGAGGCCAAACGTGTGACGTTGGGCGCGTTCTACGCCTACGGCGGTGGCATGCAGGCCGACATGCCCTTCTACTTCTACAACTTGCTGGAGGAAATCGACCAGCCGGGCGAGTACTACCTCGACCGGGACGCGGGCACGCTCTACTTCTACCCGCCGAAGGACATCGAAGCCGCCACGGCGGAGTTGTCCCTCTCCCCCACACCGCTGGTCACGTTGACCAATGTGTCGCATGTGGCCTTTGAGGGGCTCGTGTTTGAATTGGGCCAGACCCATGCCATCACCATCGACAATGGGTCGGATTGCCTTTTCATTGGATGCACGATTCGTAGGCTCGGCGGCAACGGTATCACCATCGCGGGCGGCACGAACCACCGCGTCATGAGTTGCGATCTCACCGTACTTGGGATGGGTGGTGTACGCATTGTCGCAGGCGACCGGCCGACCCTGACGCGCGCCGACCATCTGGTGGAGAACTGTCACGTCTACGATTTCTCCCGCATCAACCGCACCTACACGCCTGCCGTCTGGATGGACGGGGTCGGCATTCGGGTGGTCCACAACGAGTTCCATCATTCGCCGTGCCATGCCGTCCGGTTGAACGGCAACGAGCACACGTTGGAGTTCAACAACGTGTACGACGTGCTGCTCGAATCCGACGACCAAGGCGGGCTCGACATGTGGTTCAACCCGACCTACCGCGGCAACGCCATCCGCTACAACTACTGGCACGACATGGGCGGCAACGGGTTCCCCTGCGGTCAGGCCGGGGTTCGGCTCGACGACGCCATTAGCGAGACGGTGGTGTTCGGCAACGTGTTTCGGCGCTGTTCGCACGGGCACTTCGGCGGCGTACAGATCCACGGCGGCAAAGAGAACTATATCGAGAACAACCTGTTCATCGACTGTGCATCAGCGGTGAGTTTCAGTCACTGGGGCGAGAAACGCTGGGCGGATTTCTTCGAGACGCCACGGACGGTCGAGGCGCTGGCCAACGTGAATGTGGGCGAACCGCCGTACAGCACCCGGTATCCCGCGCTGGCCAATCTGAAAGACGATCCCGACATCAATCGTATCTGGCGCAACATCGTCTACAACTGCGATGAATTTCTGGCGCGCGACAACGGCCGTCAGGAATTGATGGACAACCTGGTGACAAGCGACGACCCCGGGTTTGTGGACGCGGCCAACGGCGACTATACGTTGAAGCCCGATGCGCCTGCCTTGCGGGCGGGCGGGTTCCGGCCTATCCCCTTCGGGGCGATTGGGACGTATGAGAGCGAGTATGGTGAGGGACTGGCGTTGCGGTGAGACGTACACAGGCTGTCGGAACTGGGAGATGGACAATGACTATCGCGAGAGTGTTGCTTGTGGTGACGTGTTGCGTGGTGGTAGGCCTCAAGGCGGCGTCGCAACTCGCCGAGCTTGACGTCTATCCGGTGGTGACCCAGTTCTCGCCCGTGCCGTCGGGCGACGGCTGGAAAGGCGAGGAAGGTCCGCTCAGCGAGGAGGTCATCCGCGCTACCATCGACAACATCCGTGCCCACGGATTCACGGGCATCGAAGCGCCCACGCATCGCCCACCCGAGGAAGAAGCGATCATCCTCGAATATGCCCAGTCCCAAGGCATGATCGTGTCATACCATGCGGGGGGCTTGGAACTGTTCGGCCGCACGGACCCGCCGAGTCCGAGTGTGTTTTCGCCGGAGTACGCTCCCGCTGTTCGTGCCAACGCCAAGAAACGTCTCGCACCGCTCAAGGACATTCCCCGCCTCTACAACGCGTTCACGTTTCAGGATGAGCCGTTCCACTGGGGCCCGAAGTCGTTTGGCTACGGCGACGACGTGAAAGCGGAGTTCCAACGGCGCTACGGGTACGAACTGCCGCCCGATCTGGATTCGATCAGGGACGACCCACGCAAGTGGCTGGATGTGATCAATTTCCGGTCGGACAACTTCCCCCACGGTTGGCGCCAGGTCTATGAAATCGTCAAAGACATCAACCCGGACATCCGGACCATCCTCACCCACGACAGCCACAACACCTTTGGCGCGGGGTTCAGCTCGCATTGCGAGTTGGCCATCGACGACATCTACCATTGGGGCGGCGACTTCACGGATATGTTTGTCTTCGACATCTACCCCTACATGATGTTCGATTTCCGGTTCGGAAAATGCTCGCAGTTGCCGAAACCGCGCATGAGCCAGATGCACTATTCCTTCGCCCAGATGCGCAACCTCACCCGCGCCCACGGCAAGGACCTTGGCTTCTGGGTGGGCACGTACAACCCGGCGTGGTTCAGTCCGTACTTCTGCCCGGAACTCGAGGCCATGCACTGGTCCGAACGCGAGATGAGCGCCACCGCCGTCGCCCATGGCGCGGACTACCTGTTGACGGGCTACAAGATCCCCGTCGATGCCGGACATTGGGACTCGCTCGGCCACGGCCTGCGCCTCATCCAGAAAGCGGGCGCCCGCCTGCTCGATGCGCCGAAGGTGAAGGCGAAGGCCTGTATGCTATTCCCGCGCACGCAGCAGATTCAGTTGCAGCACGAGTACTTCAACGTGGGCCTGTCGTATGAGTTGTTCCTGCGCGCCTTCGGCGAGCTGGACATTCTTCATGAGGAACAGATCATCGACGACACCCTGGACGGATACGAGATACTCGTACTCTGGGATGTCGGCCTGTTGCCGGAGAAGGTGGCCCAATACATTGCAGCGTTCGTGCGCAATGGCGGCACGGTCATTGCCGATTGCGTGCCGAATCAAAACGAATTGTGCGAACCCATGTCCGTTCTCGAAGAAGTCTTCGGCGTCAAGGACATGGCCCCCGACCGCATCGTTCGTATGGGGCATTGGGTACCGTACAAGACCATGGCGCCCATCTGGGCCAACCGGCCAGAGGCCTTCCCGGACGAGTCGGTGTTCACTACGGACAGCGTGGACGCGACGGCGCTGGGGCAGCCCTTGAAGCTGACGCTGGTGAGTCCGCGTCCCTGCGAAGCGACCACCGGCGATGTGCTGGCCACTACGGCGTCGGGCGCGCCAGCCGTGGTTCGTCGCACGGAAGGCAGGGGCCATGCGTTCCTGCTCGGGTTCTGCCTGCAGGACACCTACTTCAAGACATGGGAGGACGACAATGTCGAGGCCCGCGAACAGTTGCACGGACTTCTCAAGGCCATGACGCGGGAAGCGGGCGTGGAGGCCCATGTATATTCATCGAACGCGGCCATCGAAGCGGCTGTGCGCGCGAACAAGGACGAAGGGTTCTTGTTCGTCATCAATCACGAGTCCAAGGAACCGGTCACGACGGTGAATCTGCGCGATTTGGAGTTCGCGGTTAGCAGAATCGTGAATTTGGATAACGGCGAGGCCGTGGCGTTCACGCCGTTCAAGGACGGGGCGGTTGTGTTGGATGTGCCGGTGCCTTTCGGCGAGACGGTGCTGCTGAACGTGCAATCGGCGGCTGCCGCCTCGGATTCGTAGCGAAAGATGGAAGGACAGAACAACATGATCCGTATCGTTCGGAAAGATGACCGAAACCTGGAACCTGTCAACCTGCCCGGCGTGCCAGCCAACGCCTGCGACCCCATTGTGGGCGCCGACGACTGCCTGACCGCCGGGTTCAGCGAATATGTCGAACCCTGTTCGTTTGAATGGACCTTCGACTACCACGAGGTCTTCTTCATGATCGAAGGCTCGCTCGAGTTGACGACTGAGGGGCAGGAACCGGTCCGGTTCGAGGCGGGCGACCTGGGATACATCGAGAAAGGGACCAAGACGACCATTACCGTGCCCAAAGGCGCGTATTTCCTGCATGTGACCCAGCCGGCGTGGCGGGAAGCGTGAGGGTGGCTTGGGACGTGAGAAACGGGATGTACTTGGCCTATGACTGAGCAGCCGGTGAACGAACACTCTGATGAGCAACCGTCGAGGATGCTGCGGCATACGGCTCTGATCGTGGTGCTGTTGGTCGCCGCCCTCGGCATCACGGAAGCCGCTCTGGTATCGATGTGGAGGCGGAATCGTCAGCCCGGGAATTCGGGACTGGTGGTGTGGGCGGGTCCCCCACTCTCGCCGCGAACGGAACTGGAACTCGACGGTGGCGCGCGCATCCGGTCGCACGAACTACGGCGTCCTCCCGAGGATCTTCCCGACGCGTTCCGGGATGCGCGGCTTGATGCGGAGACGACCTACGCATACCTGGTGGACGCGTCGGACGCTCAGGGCGCGCCCCTATGGAAGCGGTCGCTGTGCGTGTCGGACAAGCCGTTGCTCGTGACTGTGTGCGCGGTCCCGAACACGGATCGGTTGGTCGTTGTGCTTCGCAACGCGATCCCTGCGTCGCAAGGGGACGCGAAGGTGCGGGTATTGGACGGTTCGGGTTTGGCGGGCGCCGCGCGGGTGTTGGCGAGGTCCACGGGGCATGGCCGCGCCCGGACGGATAGCGCGCTGCGGGTCGTCCTGGCGATGGACGGCGCGTACGTGTGCGGGGAGCACGAGAGCACAGAGGCGTCGCAAGCGGATGAATGGGGTGAAGACGAGGCGCGCCGGTTTGTGCAGGGAACGTTCGACCCGCAAGACTCGAATGGGACTGGCGCCTGTTGGACACGCACAAACCGGAACACGGCCCTGGCGGCGAGTTGGGTCACGAAAGCGCATCGGGTCCGCGATGCGAAGGGGCGAACCATGACGCTACGATCCGGACGCGCCGTGGCGGCCGAGTTCGAGGCCGGGTCCGACGCGCCGCTGTGGGTTGAACCGATTGCGAAGGGGTGCGTGGTTCCCAATGACATTGTGTGGCTGGGCGACGACCTGTTTCTGGTGGGCGGGGAGTTGGGCGCTGACGAGGTCGAGTTTCGGTTGATGGACGGTACGATCGAGACGTTCCGTCATACACGGTTTGGCTTGGTGCTGCGTCTGCCTGAGGCGGAGGAAGGCCCTACCGACGAGGATCCTCGTAGTTAGCACTCTTGTCCGGGTTCTCGCCGCCCTTCAGGGCCGATTCGCTTCGTGATCCAACGCCCCACGTCCCACGGTATCAATCCGGCCCGGGTACCCGGGTCCGCCGCCCGCGACGTACCCATCGCTGCGGCCGGTGGTGTCGCGGCTGACCCAGAAGGCGTACAACGACCCCTTGGTCAGGTGGAACCGGATACGCACCGGCTTCCCGGCGAGGGCGGACAGGTCGCTGCCTCCCTCCCACTCGACCTGGGCCAAGGTGCTGTCGACGGACACGGGCCTGCAATTCTCCAACGTGAACGGCGCGACAGGATTGCCGGATTCGTCGAGCACTTCGGCGCGCAATGCGCCGGCGGGACAATCCACGTTCACGAACAGGTGCTTCCCACTGAACATGATCGGACGCGTCACCAGTTCGCCGCCGTCGGCACCCGCGTCCATCGACGCGAACCCGTCGCGGCGGAGGAACGCCACGCCCGTGCTTCCATTGTCGTACATGCCCGATTCGAGGGCATTGCGGTTCTTGCGTTCAAGGTTGCCTTGGACTCCGGAGTAGTAGAACCACAACGTGTCCCCATGGATCGTGCAGATGCCGCCCACGGGCTGCACATACCCCCGGTCCCACACATCGCGTCGTTCCGCGCGGATGAACGCACGCCGGTCCGGCCGGTCCCAATGCCACCCGTCGCGGCTATAGGCCAGGTTGAGTTCGGTAATCTTGGGCAGACCGGCCTCATTGCATTCCTTGTTCGGAGGACCCAGATGAATCTCAAAGATGCCGAGCATGATGCTCTCGTAGGCGACCGCATCCAGGTTGTAGAGTTGCGGCGTTTGGCCGATGTCCGGGTCCGGCGGGTCAAGCCGGTCCGCCGCACACCACAGGTACGGTTGACCCGGTTCCCAATTCGCGCCTTCCAGGAAGTTGTCATGTTCCCAGTAGTCACGGGACCGACCCCGCCACATCGAGCGCAGGCTGTAGACCCATTTCTTGCGGAAGGGGTTGTAGAACATCGAACTGCGGTCGCCCGTTTCCCCCGTCGTGACCGGATCGCTCCAATGGACGCCGTCCGCCGACACGAACGACATGGCCGGCCCTTGGCCGCCAGGCATCACGAAGATCTTGTACCGCTGCTCAGTGTCGCCATCGTAATCGGGCACGACGTTCCACGAATCGCACTGGTACTGAGCCGGCAGCACGCGATTCGTGCCCGGTTCGATATCCAACTCGGGACGATCCCACCGCAACCCATCCTTACTGGTCGCATAGCAGATCGTGTGAAGCCAGCCCGCCTCGTACCACATCTTGAACAGTTGTTCCTCATCGTCCCACCACACACCGCCGTCTTTCGGGCACGCAATGGAGTTGCGGGGCCGATGCGTCTCCAACGGGGTCTCCGGCTTCAAGATTGGGTTGCCTTCGTACTTCCGCGCCAGATGGAACGACCGCGTCAGCGTGGTCTCCGCGACCAGAAAGTCGTCCACCAGCAACTGGCGTCCCAGGTCGATAGGGACGACGGCAGGCGGCGCGTCCAAGTACGGCACGGGCATGGGGTCCGTGTTGTCTGGTCGCACCCCGCGCGGCGGCCATTGGGCCGGCAACTGGATGCCGTTGTACAGCAACTCGCCCTCGTTCTTGCTCCACGGCTCGGGTAGATATTCCATGGGTCTCGCCTCCGAAAAGCCGACAACCACCGCCCACTTCCGCAATCGCAACCGCTCGCCCTCGGCCATCGTCTTCTGGTACGTACGCACGATGTCGAAGGGCTGCTCGCCGAACAGTTGGAACACCTCGCCCCCGTCCACACGCGCGAAGCCCGCCTCTTCCAGTTCACGGAACCGGCTGCATCGCTTGGCGATCTCCTCAACAGGGTCCGGCGTCAGAATGATGACGCGCCCAGCCTCCAGACACTCCACGTCCACCCAATCGATGCTGCTCCGCAACAGCGGCAGTCCCCGAAGTGCATCCGGACACTCCGCCACCACATACTCCCGGTTCGTGTAGATCCTCGTGCCCAGCGCGAACGTATCCACTTCGCGCGCACCATGCAGGGCAATGACGGCCCCGGTCTCTCCCGGTTCCGCACAGAATCCGGACGTGCTGAACGTGGCAACCGCGATCGCGGCGTGAAAACAACGGTTGATCATCAGACTCTCCCCCGGTGATGTCTACAACGATGCGCGGGCCATCATAGGCGCCCGTCCCCAAGCGGTCAAGAGATGGCGGCCGCCTTGCCCTCGGAAATCAGGAAACGCCCGGAAGCTCGCGCTTCCGGGCGTTTCACGTCGTATAGCCACTAGTCAGTCGCCTGCTAACGTCGGCAACTCCTCCGTTGATTGATCCCTGTCATATGGTCTGGATCCATCAATTGGCTACGAGTCGCGCCGCAGCAGACGCTGCTACTGGCGCCGGGTCTACCCGGACTTTCCATCGATGGACCACCTCCTTTCCGCCTCACCCGAAGTGTCCCGCGCGCTCCCCATCGAGCCGCTTCGCCAACAGTAAGGTCTTCTGTGTACTCAAATATACCACCAAATGGGGTAGGGCGCAATCGGAAAAAACTACCACCTGTAGTTGTCGAATCTGTGATTTTCCCGAATTCCCACCACAGATGGTATTCGCTTGAGAGGGCTGATGGCAGGTGATCGGGATCCGAATTCAGGCGCTCTGGCCGCGTAAGGCCTTCCAACCACGGTTCTTGAGCACGTCGAGCAACACCGCCCCAAGGATAACGAGGCCGAGAACGACTTTCTGGGTGTAGGTCTCCACTTGCGTGAGGTTCATGCCATTTCGGATGACGGCAATGATGAACGCGCCGATGAGCGTCCCCAGCACCCGGCCCTGCCCGCCCCTCAGACTGGTCCCGCCCACCACCACGGCCGCGATCACGTACAGTTCGTACATCACGCCGTACTTCGGCGACGCGGTGCTGAGTTGAGAGGACAGGACAATGCCCCCGAGTCCCGCCGTCGCGCCGCACATGGTGTAGACCAGCAGCAGCACCCGCCGCACGGGCACACCGGTCAACCGCGCGCCTTCGGCGTTGCCGCCGACGGCGTAGATGTAGCGGCCAAAGGCCGTTCGCGTCATGAGGACGTGGGCAACGAGGTAAAGCCCCCCCATGAGCGCTACGGCGTTCGGGATGCCCAGGAAGGACTTCCCGCGTCCCAGCCAGACAAAGGCCTCGGGGATCTCGTAGATGGACTGTCCCGCCGCGAGGATGAAGGCCAAGCCGCTCGCGACCAGCATCATGCCCAAGGTGACAATGAACGGCGGGATGTCGAATAGGGTGATCATCAGCCCCGAGAACGAACCCATAGCGGCGCATACCGCGATCCCCGCCAACGCGCAGACCACCATGCCAGTGGTGGACGCCTGTTCCGCGCCGGCCATGTCGCGCATGAGCCGCGTGGCCGTTACGGCCGACAGCGCCACGAGACTCCCCACGGACAGGTCGATGCCGCCCGTGACAATCACCATGGTCATCCCCACGGCCAGAATGGCAATGACCGCGATCTGGTTGGCAATGTTAACGAGATTGTCGGTCTTCAGGAAGTTGGGCCACCCGTAGCTTTCAGGCGCCACGACGACCGTGCCCGCCAAGGCGGAGAACTTCGTGTCGAAGTTCTCGAACATTTTCCAGGATGCGGTCTCGTGGTTGCATGCGATCACGTCGAGGGTCGGCCCGCCCTTAGCGGCGGCACCGGCTTCGCGCTGAACCGCCTTGCGCGCCTCGACGATCTCGCCGGTGACCACACCAGTCACGGTCACGCCCGCCTCGGTTAGGACGCGGTCCACCGCCCCGGCGAAGGCCACATCTTCCGCGATGCCACGCGCTACGATCAGGACGCGCGCATCGGGACCGTACGTGCCGGCGATAGACCGGGCGAGCCGCTCCCCTGCGTCCGCGCCGTTGGGATGCTGCTCGGACCACGTCACGTAGCTGAAGAACAGGCACAGGAGGAGCAGCACGGCCAGCATGCCGTACTCGGACAGAAATCGTCCGCCCACACCTCTCGCCTTAGAGAACGCCACGTTCGATGTCCTTCGGATGTCGCGTCAGCCGGTTGCTTCGGGGTCGTTCTCCGCATCCGCCTTCAAGTACAACTCGGTGGGGATAAGGATTTCCGCTGGCACCTCTTCCCCGTCCAGATAGCGCATGATGGCATTCACGGTCTCGGCGCCAATGCGGTCCGGGAACTGGATGGGGTCGGCATAGATTGCGCCGTCCAAGATGGCGCGTTTGCCTTCCGGCTGTCCATCGAACCCAACCACCACGACCTGGTCGGTCTTGCCTGCTTCTTCCAGCGCAGCCACCACGCCCAGCGCGCTCGGGTCGTTGATGGCGAAAATGCCGTTGATGTCGGGATGTGCCTGGAGCAGGTCCTGGGCGGCATTCCGGCTGAGGTCCTTCGCACCACCGCCGGGCAACGTGGCCACGACTTCGATTTCCACGCCGTCGTTGGCGATGGCCTCATTCAACGCCTCGTGGAAGCCTTTGGTGCGCAGAATCACCGATTCCACCTCGGGGTAGTCAATGATGGCCACCTTGCCCTTACCACCCACCGCTTCAATCAGCGCTTTGGCTGCCAGCTTGCCGCCCTGGAAATTGTCAGTGGCAATGTGCGACACCACCTTGGCGCCCTCGGCCAGGCACGCAATATCCGACGTGAACACAGGGATGCCCGCCGCGTTGGCCTCTTTGATCGCCTCGCCGATGGCGCGCGAATCGCACGGGTTCAGCACGATGACGCTGCACTTCTGGACGATGAAGTCCTTCACCTGGTTCTGTTGGCGCGCCACATCGTTGTCGCCACTCACCACGATGACTTCATAGCCATGCTTCTTGGCTTCCGCCACCATGCTGTCCGCGATGACCTTGAAGAACGGGTTGGTCGACGTGAGCACCGAGAGACCGATGGTGCCCTTGACGGCCGCGTCCGGTGCGGCCCCGTCGTCTGAGCCGTCCGGTTTGGGTCC
>JAAEQP010001690.1 GCA_024231375.1 bacterium
AGCGCGTGGCCTACTACGGCGAAGTCGTGCTGCCTTTCGCCGACATCTTCCTCGATACCACCTCGGACACCCCCGAACATATCGCGGAACGGCTCACCCAGTTGATTTCGCAGGAACTGACTCTTCGTTCGAAGGCTCCCAATAGCTATGGCGACGTGATCCGCATGACCACTTTCGGGGAGAGTCATGGTCCGGCCATCGGCTCCGTGCTGGACGGCGTCCGCCCAGGCGTTCCCATAGACATCGAGGACCTGCAGAAGGAACTCGACCGTAGGCGTCCGGGGCAGAGTGCCCTCACTACCCCTCGCAATGAGGCGGATCGCGTGCAGATCCTCTCCGGCGTCTTCGAAGGCAAGACCACGGGCGCGCCCATTGCCATGGTGATCTTCAACCGCGATCAGGATTCTACAAAATACGAGGCCCTGCGGGATGCTTTTCGGCCGGGTCACGCGGACTTCACCTACTACAAGAAGTACGGCATTCGCGATCATCGGGGCGGCGGCCGGTCCTCCGGACGGGAAACGGCGGGCCGCGTGGTCTGCGGCGCCGTAGCGCGCAAGATTCTCGCGGAACGGGGCGTGCGTATCGTAGGAC
>JAAEQP010001691.1 GCA_024231375.1 bacterium
AATGAGCGGGTCAATCTGGCCCTGATCGGTTGTGGGGGTCGGGGGCGGATCGTCGCGCGCGGGCTCATCGAGTGCGGCGCGCGCTTCACGTACGTCTGCGACCTGCTCGAGGAGCGCCGGGAATCGGTAGGCAATGAACTGGCCGAGGCGCAGAAAGCCGATCTCAAGAAGGTCGCCGATATGAGGCAGGTCTTCGACTCGCCTGATGTCGACGCCGTGGTGGTGGCGACGCCCGACCACTGGCACGCTGGTGTGACGGTCCGCGCCTGCCAGGCGGGCAAGGATGTCTACGTCGAGAAGCCCCATGCGCATAGCCTGTGGGAGAGTCGCCAGATGGCTGCGGCGGTGCGCAAGTACAAACGCGTCGTCCAGGTCGGTACGCAGAACCGCAGTGGTCCTTACAATCACAAGGCCCTGGACTACATCAACAGTGGCAAACTGGGCGACATCCACCTCGTCAAGGTCTACAACCTCAAGTCGGGTGGGGCGTTCCATCTGGGCGACGCGGGCAAGTCGCCGGCGGGATTCGACTGGGACACGTGGCTGGGCCCGGCGTCGTATCGACCCTACCACCAGCGTCTTTTCCATGGCGGTTGGCACCACTTCTGGGACTTCAGCAACGGCGATATGGCCGACGACGGCATCCACCAGATGGACCTGGCGCTGATGCTCATGGGCGATCCGGGCTTTCCCAAGACCGTTTCATGTACGGGAGGGCGACTCGCGCACAAGGGCGACGATTCCGAAGTCCCGGACGTGCAGGTGGTGTGCTTCGACTACGACAAGTTCGTCATGACGTTCGAGC
>JAAEQP010001692.1 GCA_024231375.1 bacterium
GGCGAGATCATGCAGGAGAACTGGGACGCTGTTAAGGGCGCCGTTACCGAGTTTCAGGACACCAACATGGCCATGCGCTTCTGCAAAGGCCCGGTGGTGTCGGCACCGCACCACTACACCTTTGGCGGCGGCATTGAGATGAGTCAGCACACCGACCGTTGCGTCATCTCGGGCGAAACCTACGGCGGACTCGTTGAGGCGGGCGTGGGCGTCATCCCGGGGGGCGGCGGCACCAAGGAAATGCTGCGGCGCGCCCTGACCTATGTGCCCGAAGGCGTGCCGGAAGGAGACCCCTTCCCCTACGTGCGCCGCGCCTTTGAAACCATCGGCATGGCCAAGGTCAGCATGAGCGGCCCGGAACTGATTGAACTGGGCTACCTGGCCGAGAGCGACGTGATCTGCGTCAATTTCGACCATCAAATCACGCGGGCCAAAGAGGTGTGCCGCGGCATGGTCGTCGCGGGCTACACCCCCCCGACGCCTGCTGTTTTGACGGCGCTTGGCGATTCCGTGGCCGCGGCATTCCGGTCCGGCGTGTATCAACTCGTGTGTTCGGGCTACGCGTCGGAGCACGACGCACTGATTGCCGACCACTTGGCCCACATCCTCTCAGGTGGCGACCGGAGGGCCGGCACGAAGATGACCGAGCAGGATGTGCTGGACCTGGAGACCGAAGCGTTCTGCAGCCTCTGTGGCACGGAGAAGACCCAAGACCGAATCCGCCACATGCTGACTACCGGGAAGCCGTTGCGCAACTAGGGTATCCGCGGCGCCGCCGCATGTCTCAGGAGGACTTACGATGCAAGATGTCTACGTGGTATCAGCCACTCGCACCGCCGTGGGAAAAGCCAACCGGGGAACCCTCGCGCAGTTTCGGCCCGACGAAATGGCCGCTGCCGTTGTTCGTGAAGCGGTTTCACGCGCCGGCGTCGACGCCGAACGTGTGCAAGACCTGGTGCTGGGTTGCGCCTTTCCCGAGGCGACCCAAGGAATGAACATCGGGCGAATCACCGTGGCCCGCGCGGGCCTGCCCGACAGCGTTCCCGGTATGACGATCAACCGGTTCTGTTCGTCCGGACTTGAAGCCATCCATATTGCGGGCGCCAAGATCCGGACGGGGCTCTTCGACATCGCCGTCGCCGGCGGCGTGGAGTCCATGAGCATGATCCCCATGGGCGGGTTCCGTATCTCGCCCAACCCGCAACTGACCAAGGAATACCCCGAGGTCTACACCGGCATGGGGGTCTGTGGCGACAATGTCGCCCGCACCTTCGACATCAGCCGCCAGCAGGCCGACGAATGGGCGTTGCGCAGTCACGAACGGGCCATCGCCGCCATCAACGACGGGCGTTTCAAGGAGGAAGTCACCCCGCTCGACGTGCCTACGGGCAACGGGAACACCGTCGTGTTCGACACGGATGAAGGCCCTCGGGCCGACACGTCCGTGGAAGCGCTTGCCAAGCTGAGGCCTGCTTTCGCGGCGTCGCCCAAGCTGGGCATCTGCACCGCGGGCAATTCCAGCCAGACCAGCGACGGGGCCGCGGCGGTATGCCTCATGAGTGAGCAGGCCATCAAGGACACCGGCGCCAAGCCCATTGCCAAGCTTCTCGGCTACAACGTGGCCGCGGCCGCCCCGAATCTCCTGGGTCCGGCGCAGCTCGAAGCGGTTCCGAAGGCGTGCGAACTGTCGGGCATCTCGCTGAACGATGTCGGCCTCATCGAGAACAACGAGGCCTTCGCATCGCAGTGCCTGTACGTGGTACGGGAGTTGGGTGTGGATGCCGACAAGGTGAACGTCAACGGCGGCGCCATCGCCCTCGGACATCCTTTGGGATGCACGGGCGCCAAGCTATCGGTGCAGATCCTGCACGAGATGAAGCGCCGGGACGAACAGTACGGCGTGGTCACCATGTGCATCGGCGGTGGCATGGGCGCGGCCGGAGTGTTTGAACTCTGCAAGTGATCCGAGTATACTGCGGTTAACATGAATGGCGCGGGAGCATCGGTGCTCCCGCGCATTATTGATAAGCGAGTGCCGTTCCGCCGGCGACGCGTCGGCCGACCAGAGACCCCGCCCGCGACACCGCGCCTCAGGGCGCACACGCCCTGTCGCCAGCCAGAGAACCGGCGCTCAATCGGCGCATATGGATACATCAATGTCGTTTGAAGACTTCGGCCTCGATGAACGGTCCCTCAACGCGCTGAGCGCCGAAGGGATCTCCGAGCCTACCCCCATTCAGGAACAGACTATTCCGATCGCCTTGTCGGGACGCGACGTGGTCGCTATTGCCCAGACAGGGACAGGTAAGACCCTCGCCTTCTCGCTTCCGAGCCTTTCGCGCCTCGCACAGGGCCGAATCGACCGGAACATGATGCTGGTACTCACCCCGACCCGCGAACTGGCCGTCCAGGTTCACTCCGTCGTGGAAACCTTTGGCAACGCCCTCGGGATCCGGTCCGTGTGCCTGTACGGCGGCGTCGGACTCGAGCCCCAGGCCAAGGCACTGCGCAGAGGTGTAGGTGTCGTTGTGGCCACGCCGGGACGGCTCCTCGATCACATGAGCCGCGGGAACGTCCAGTTCAACAAGTTGATGATTCTCGTGCTGGACGAGGCCGACCGGATGCTGGACATGGGTTTTCTGCCCGATATCCGCCGGATTATGAGCAGAGTTCCCACGAACCGACAGACCATTATGTCGTCCGCCACGTTTCCACGTGAAATCGAGCGCTTGGCGAACCAAATGCTCCACGACCCGGAACGGGTGGTGGCAGGCGCCATCTCCAAGCCCGTAGACCAGGTCATTCAGCAGCTCTACACCGTGGACAGGGCCTCAAAGCAGGATTTGCTGAAGCGTGTCCTGCGGGATGAAGAAATCGAGTCGGGCCTCATTTTCCTGCGCACCAAAGCCCGGACCGAGCGGGTGACACGGTCGCTGCGCCGCGCCGGCTTCAAGGCCCAAGGCATCCACGGCGACCGCACCCAGGCCCAACGCGAACAGGCCCTCGAGGGCTTTCGGAAGGGCCGGTACCGGCTTCTGGTCGCCACTGACGTTGCCGCACGCGGTCTCGACATCCAGGGCATCAGCCACGTCATCAACTACGACATCCCTGAGAACGCCGACGACTACATCCATCGCATCGGGCGCACGGCGCGTGCCAACGCCACAGGCCACGCCGTCACGTTCGTTTCCCCCGACGAGCACACCTGTCTCGAGGCCATCGAACAGTCCCTTGGCGAGCATATCCCCAAAGTCGAATGGGAGGGGGCCGTCAACGTCTTGTCCCTGTTCCGGACTCCCGAGGAGAAGGCCGAACGCGCCCGGAAGGGATTGAGTCGCCGGGGCCGGTCGCGGGGACTGCTGCGACGCAGGTAGCCCGACCAGAACCCGCCACCACCAGCCCCCAGAAACGCCTTATTAAGAGCAGCATATCGCCCTTAAACACACTCGCTTGCCCAAAAGTCTGCGTTTCGCCCCTGCTTCTTCCTCAGCTCCCTACGTTATGAGGGATCTTGGCATTGGCGGTCGGGGGATGAGAGAGCCGTTGAAAAAGATTCGCCGGACGGATTCATCCATGAACCCGCCCGGCGACGCCCGTTTGCAGCAGGCGCTTAGACCGTGAAATTGAGGATGGCGTCGGCCGCGCCGCCGCGCGTACCGTCGTTCCGCAGGAATGACGCGATCTGCTCGATTCGGTTTCCACCCATGGCAACTTGCCGCACATTGCTGTAGCCGAGCTGGATTTCGGAGATGCCTGACTCGGCGAGTGACGCCAGTTCGCCCTCTTCAGTGAGACCGTTGCCGTTGTCCTTGAACAGGATGAGCTTGTCGAAATCGTTGTCCTTCGAGTTGATCCGGCCGTCGCCGTTGCTGTCGAGTTTGCGGAGTTCCTCAAACCCGTTCGCGGCGCCGCGCTGGTCGCCGAACAACTCGCGGCCACTGTCGATCAGGCCGTTTCCGTTGCGATCCATGGCCAGAAACGCGTCGCCCCCGGTCACGAATGCGGTGTTGGCGGCCTGACCGTTGCCCAGAATGTCGAAGCGGGCCCCGTTGTTGTGACTGGTCAACTCGTATCCGTCGCCGTCCAGGTCAAAGATGATCGGGTCGGATTCCTGCACCGTCCCTTCCTGGACTTGGACGATCTCGGTGTATTCGAACTCGAACTCGAGCTGCATGCTGAACTGGAACGACTGCGTCTGAGCGGCGGCGCCAGTAGATTGACCCGCCGCGGGAACGCCGCCGAATCCACCCATCAGATCGAGGTTGTTTAGTCCCTCGACGAACTGGTTGAATCGCGTCTCAAAGTCCTGGTCGCTGTTGAAGAAATCGCCCAGCAATTTGAACACTTCCTCCATCATCTCATCGGCTTGGGCGAGGGCGTCGTCGACAAAGCCCTGGAACTGGTCGAACGAGGCGTCGTCGGCCTCCGGCAACCCTTCAGAGGCCTTGGTATAGCCGGACAACGCTGCGCCCGAGATGGTCATGGACATGGAGAACCGGGTCGATACGCGCTGACTGGCTTCCATGTAGGTTTCGCGGCGCACCGGGTCCATTTCGTTGCCGATGGTCTCGGTGCGCTGCTGGAATCGGACCATTTCCTCGGTGCGCGTCTCGGAGAAGAACTCGAATTCGAGCTGCTGCGCCTGGGCCTGGAACTCCGCGGCACCGTCCTCGCCGTCGCCTGCAACGGCGACTTGAGCAGCGGCTTCACTGAACTTGAGCGACATGGCCACGCGCTGCATCTTGGACTGGTACACCATGGCCTCGAATGATTCATTGATGGCTTGCTCGTCGTTGAAGCCGACGGCGGGGGCGTCGTCCCCGGCGCCTTTCTTGCCCATCAGCGCGTTGGCGGCGCCATGGGAGTTGAGCAATGCCGGAAGAGCCGGCCCCGATCTCCGACCCGGCTTACCGGCGTGTGCGAACAACGATTGGAATGGTAGCGGTTGCTGAAGACCCGACAACGAGGATGCGCCCATGGTTCTGCCCCTCCAGCGGCAATCCCGCCCAAGGGACGCCGCGGCCGTCGCTAATTACCCACTACGGGTATCGGCGCAGCGCCAGGGGATCTTTAGAGGAATCCGGTCCCGAGCGCAGAAGGCGTCATAGTTTCTTGACTAATACGCCTCAAATCGCGGATAATGACGGGCGGAATTTCGGGGGCCGGGAAGGCAAGCATCGCCTTCGTGTGTTATAATCTGGTGGTGGGGTATGAACTCGAACAATGGGAGAGATAATACGATGCGGACGCGGATTCCCCTTACCTTGGCCGTGCTGGCTGCGTTTGTGTTGGTCCCGACGGCAGCGAATGCCTGGAGCATTACTGTGCAGTACGAAGGGCAGACTATCGACACCATCAATGAGGGCGAGACCATGATCGTGCCTCCCTACAGCAGCCTGACCCCGGTTCAGCAAGGCATCCTTGATTTTCTTGGCCTCACGGCGGAGTTTGTGCAGCTTGAAGGTACGTCTATCTACCTTCCGGTCGGCTGTTTGACTGAAGACATCACCATCAACGTGTCACTTGCGGATGTGCCGGAAGCCATCATCGCTGTGTCGTTGGATGTTGTCGGGCACACCGGGGATTACAACTTCAACACGCCTTACCCAATCGTTACCCTGCCCTACGGGTCGGTAGCGCACATCATTGCCGATGAGGGTGAACTCACGTTGGCCTTCTACGTGGGTGGCGAGTTCGTGACCACCGGCATTACGGGTCTAACCATCGACGACGTGAACAATCTTGTCTCGGGCCAGGTTGCACATCTGTCGACGGTCGCGATTCAGGGTCCCAAGGCGTTGCCGGTCGCTGGCTACGTCGCCATCAGCCTGACGCTGGTCCTTGTAGGCGCGGCAGGCGTGTTCATGGTGCTGCGCCGCCGTAGCGCGTAGCGAGGCCGTACAGTAGCAGTGATTTTGCGGGGCGTCCCAGGCTGGGACGCCCCGATCTTGATTTCCCCTGGAAACCTCAGCCGCGCAACTCCCCTATCCAATGGCCTGGTCGATGAACGGCCACATGAGGTCCTTGTAGAATCGGTGCCCTTCCGACCCGTACCGCAAATCGAAGTGGTCGGGCACGCCGGCCGCCGCGAAGATGGGTCGGACACGGGTGGCCGTGCGGTCGATGTCCGGCATCGTGAACAGGGCGTCCTTCTTGCCGTGAACGGCCAGGAAGGCGCGCGGGGCGATGAGACCCGCGATGTCGTGGGCATCACCGAAGGTCATGATGTTGGGCACCAGATTGCAGTCGCAGAGCTGGATGCAGCCATCGTCCTTGACGAACGAGGAAAAGGCGCACGATGACACGGCTACGGTGATTCGCGGGTCGCACGCGGGAGCGAACAGACTGACTACGCCCCCACCCGAGTTGCCGAACATCAGCACACGGTCGGCGTCAGCACCGGGCAGGGCCAGGCCCCAATCGAGAAAGCGCTCCATATCCCAGACGCGCTCGCCCATGGGGGTGCGTCCGGCAAGCAGGCAGTGGACCATCTGGCTGCGGCAGTCGCGCTTGCTGTGGCGTCCATCAACGTCTGGCACGCCCGGGCACCCGAGACCGCGAGTCGCGGGGGCGATGGCGATGTAGCCTCTCTTGACCGCTTGGACCGCAATGTCTCGGTCCTCCTCGGCGATATGCCTGCGCTCCGCCTCGGTCCTGTAGATGTTTGCGTATCTTCCGTGGGGACCGTGACCATGGGGCGCGATGGCAAGGGGGTGCGGGCCGCCGCTGGTGGGACGCAACAACCAGAATGGCACGGACACGTCGGGTTCGGTGACCATCTCGCCCTTGGCGCGGGTGTATCCGTCGAGGGTTTCTTCGTCCCCAAGCTCAACCGTCGGCTGCCAGTCCCTCAGTTCCTCTGCCATCCGTTCGAGCCCGAGCAACCCGCGCAGCACCGGCCGCGCCTCGCCCAGCCACTCCTTGTGAGACGCAGGGTCCGTGGCGGTGCATGCGTAGGCCCGGCGATCTTCGGCGTAGACACGGCTCAGGTAGCGTTTGACCGCCGGGGTATGCTCCACCACCTTCTCCTTCCCGGAGGCAGTGGTCGTCGGGGTCGCACTCGACGCCGCCAAGGTGGCAGCGGCGGCAACGGGCACAGTACACAGAAAGCTTCGGCGTCTCATGTCCCACCCTCCTTCTGTGAAAGAGGATAGCACAAGGTTCTAGTGGTGTGCTTCGGAGTTGATGGTTGTTCTCCAAGGCGCGCTTCGCAAGAAGAGGGACAGACACGTCTCGCTCGGGGACTCGCTCGCTTGCATCAGTCCCCCTTTTGCTGCGCTTTCTCGCCTA
>JAAEQP010001693.1 GCA_024231375.1 bacterium
CATGCTTCGCGGATTGCCGGAGCGACTCATCTTGATCGGTGCCGACGCCGTCATCGACGATCTGCACATCCACGACCGGCGATTCGAAGCAAGCGATGTGGTCGATGCCATGGAGACGGCAGTGGATCCACCCGTCAGGATGATCGATACGCTTGCCTACGGGGCGTCGAAGGATGTTGAACGTAGCGGCATGACGATCCTGGGCGATGTCGTGCTTCCGCTCACGCTGAACGGATTGGTCTGCCCTCGCGGGTTTTCCATGGCCAGCGGAGGGACGCTGTCATTCCCGCACGACGGGACGCCCAAGTGGCTGCGCACGACCGTTGCCGTCAGTTCCTTCGCTGCAACCGGCGCTCGGTGCCGATTCGAAGTTCGGGCTGACGGCGAGCCGCTTTTTGCCTCCGATGCCAAAGGACGCGACGACCAGCCGCTTGAGATTCAAGTCGACCTCGCGGGAAAGCGACGGATTGAGCTGAGAGCCGTGGGAGAGGGGATGCGGCATCGGGAAGCCCTCTGGGCCTATCCGCGTCTGGGAAATGCCGAGGAAGAAGTCGCGATGGGTTGGAGTCAAGCGCTCGACGAGAAGCGGCTCGACACGTACCGCCGCCAGTTGGAGGCAGACGATTATCAATATGAGATCGATTCGGATGAACCTTGGGTCGTGTGTGCCAAGCACTGGGCAGACGATGTGGACGTGACCAAGTCGCCCGAAGTGCTGGCTCCTGGGACCGCATTGCAGGTCGCTGCCGCACCGGGCGAATACGAGCCCGTGAATTTCATGGTCTACGCCGTCGATGGAACAATGGACGATGTCCGCGTGTCGGTCTCTGATCTGAAGGGCGATGCCGGTGCGATCGATGCCGATGCGTGCAACGTGCGACTCGTGCTGCGGCGGCTGATGCGCGACCTCTACACGGTGTCGCCCGATCGTTCGACCGTTGTCTCGCGATTCCTGCTCTCCAACCAGCCCGTGGATATTCCGGCCGGAACGTTTCGCGAGTATCACCTGATCGTCCACGTGCCGCAGGATCAAGCCCCGGGCAGCTATCGCGGAGCGGTGTCGATTGCGGCGAAGGGTGGCGAGAAGCGAAACATCTCCTTGGCGTTGAACGTGCGGCCTATGGAACTGGGCACGCCGGCGCCGAACGCTTATGGCATGTACTACCGCTTCCCCAATGACGAAGATGAGTGGGAAGGCTTGCAACGCGAGTTCGCCGACATCCACGAGTACGGGGGCCGGATGCTCAAATGGAATGTGGGTGTCCGCTATGCGATCGGCGAGGATGGCGTGGTTGCCGACGTCGGACGGGTGCGACGGGGGCTCAGCCTGCTCGCGAAACACGGCTACGAAGGTCCCATGCCGGTCAACACGGGAGTGGAAACGCTGGCCCGGCAGTTGCGATACGATCCGGTGGCCGATCACGAGGACGAAGCAGCGCGAGAGACGTTCCATGCGGCCGTGGCCAAGGGCATGAAGGCGTTGGAGCAGGTCGCGGCCGAGTTTCCGCAGTTCGAGCTGATGCCGACCCATATGGACGAGGTGTTTGG
>JAAEQP010001694.1 GCA_024231375.1 bacterium
AGCAACTCGTACTGGCCGAATTCGTTGTTCTATGCGCGCCCGATTCCGGGGAGTTCGACGCAGTTCGTGGGCGTGGTGGGCGGCCATCACGGCGTTCCTCGGATGGGTGAGTTGGTGTTGTTTGATGTCGCCAGGGGCAGGCGCGAGGCGGCGGGTGCGGTGCAGCGGATACCGGGGTATGGGATTCCGGTGGCTTCCGAAACGGACCCACGGTACGAGTCCACACTGATTGTGGACAACTTGGTGGACGCCTCGTGGCCGAAGTATCTGCATCCCTATCCTTTGAGCGACAAGTACTTCCTCGTGGCGTGCCAGCCGACCGCCGGTTCGCTCTGGGGGATCTACCTGGTCGATACGTTCGACAACCGGATTCTGCTTCGCGAGGAGCCGGGGTACTCTCTGCTGGAGCCGGTGCCGCTACGGACCTCCGAGCGGCCTCCGGTCATCCCGGACAAGGTGCAGCCCGAACGCAAAGACGCGGTAGTGTATTTGGCCGACGTGTATGTGGGCGACGGCCTGAAGGGCATCCCGCGGGGCAGCGTGAAGCAGTTGCGCGTCATTTCGTATCACTTCCTTTATCCGGCCATGGGAGGGCCCCAGGCCGTCGTTGGCATGGAAGGACCGTGGGACATCAAGCGCGTGCTGGGCACGGTGCCCGTGGAGCGGGATGGGTCTGCCATGTTCCGAATTCCCGCGAACACGCCGGTGGCCGTGCAACCGTTGGACGCGGAAGGCAAGGCGGTTCAGTTGATGCGTAGCTGGTTCACGGGCATGCCGGGCGAGGTGCTGTCGTGTGTGGGATGCCATGAGAGCCAGAGTTCGGTGCCGCCTACGGTGCAGACCTTGGCGTCGCGGCGGGAACCCAGCGAGATTGCGCCGTGGTACGGGCTCACACGAGGCTTCAACTATGACCGGGAAGTGCAGCCGGTACTGGACGAATACTGCATTGGATGCCACGACGGCACGGGACGGCCCAACGGTATGCCGAGCATGGACCTGAAGACGCGCGCGCACATCACCGAC
>JAAEQP010001695.1 GCA_024231375.1 bacterium
GCCACACATCGCGCCGGCAACGCATCATTTTGAACCGTCGGGCGGGGTCCTCTTCCAGATGGTCCAGCCAGACCGTTGTGGAGTCCCGCTTGCCCACCACCACGATATTGGTTCCCGGATGCACATCCAACGCGGGTTTGTCCCAGTGAATGCCATCGCGCGACTCGGCGTAACAGGTCTTCGACCGTCCCGTCTCGTACCACATGACGAACTTCTCGCGCGCCGGGTCGAACCAGACGCCGTCGCTGAAGGCGATGGTTTCCGTGGGGTCGTCTTCGCGATCCGTCGACTGTTCCCACGATTGATCCGGGCGCACAAGAGGATTGGCCGGGTGGGGCTGCGGTTTGTGGAACTCGCGCTCCAGGGTCGTCTCCGCGATAAGGTAGTCATCCACGAAAAGCTGGCGGCCTCGCTCCAGGACCACCACCTCGGGCGGTGATTCCAGCCACGGTACGGTCATGGGCTTCCGCTCAAGTATCTCTTCAACCGTGCGTGTAGGCGGCCACGATTCTGTTGCGGGATCAGGATCATTCTGTGCCCATGCCGGGCAGGCGATCAGAACAAGTACCGAAAGCATGGC
>JAAEQP010001696.1 GCA_024231375.1 bacterium
GCGCCCCGTCGAAGCTGCCACCAGAAGAAGCCGCAGGCTTCTTCGGATCGCGCCGCCCCCGGCGCGCGCCGACAGCCATTTCTCCCCCTCCCCCCTTGACAAAACCGCAACTGTTGTGCTAGATGTAATACAGTTGATACGGGATCGAAAGGCCTTACAAACCATGCGGTTGCGATTGGACCCTCATAGCGGCGAGCCCATCTACCGGCAAATTGTCGAGCAGGTGAAGTATCTCGTGGCGTGCGGAAGCCTGGCCGGCGACGAGCAATTGCCGAGCATCCGGGCGCTGGCCGGGGACCTGAAAATCAACCCGCGTACGGTAGTGAAGGCCTACGAAGAGCTGCAGAAGGCCGGATTGGTCGTGATGAAGCACGGTCAGGGGGTTTTCGTGGCGTCGCGGCGGGAATCGACCCCGGCCGGGGTGCGGGCAGACGCCATTGCCGGTCTGGCGCGGCGTTTGTTGGCCGAAGCGGCCCGGATGGGGGCCGATGAGACGGAAACCGTCGATATTGTCCGCCGTGTGGCCGTCGAAATGGGGGGCGAGATGGAGAAAATGGCCGCGGACACGGAAACAGAGGGCACGCAGCACGGGCCCAAGCCGTCAACCGAGGGTCCGGGCACAACAATGCGGCCGGGAGGACATGTATGAGCGAGTATGCGATTCGCGCGGAGGGGTTGTCCCGCGATTACGGGAAGAAGCGCGCGCTGGACAAGGCCGATCTGGCCCTGGAACCGGGCCGGGTGGTGGCCCTGCTGGGCCCGAATGGCGCGGGCAAGAGCACGCTGCTGAAACTGTGGATGGGGTTGCTCGAACCGACCGAAGGCGCGGGCTACGTGCTGGGACATCCGGCGCGCGCCCTGCCGCCGGAGGTGTGTCCGCGCATCACGGGCATGCTCGACGGCGCGGAACCGCCGGATTGGGCCACGGCCGGACAAATCATGAACCTTCAGGCCGACGCATCGCCCCACTTTGACCGGGCATTCGCGGAAGAATTCGTGTACGGACGGGGCGTGAAGCCCCGCGAACGGTACGGCACCCTCAGCAAAGGCCGGAAACGGTGGCTCGTGGCCGGGGTGTGCCTGGCCAGCCGGGCCGATGTGTTGCTGCTGGATGAGCCCGCGGACGGCCTCGACACGGCCGCGCGGCGCCTGTTGTACGACGCCATCCGCGACTACGTGAACGAACGCGACGCGACCGTCATCGTGGCCACCCACATCATCCACGACATCGAACGCATCGCCGACGACGTGGTGCTGTTGCGGGACGGGAAGGTCGCCATCAACGAACCCCTGGAAGACCTCCGCGAACACGTGCGCGAAGTCGAGGTCCGCGCGGTCAATGGCGGACCCGACTTCGGCGAGGCAACCGTCCTGGGCGTCAGAAGTGAAGGCGACACAATGGTTTACTGGGTCGTCGCAGGCAATAATGCCGCCGATCTCACGGCGCGCCTCGGCCCGAACGCCCAAATGCGCCCCGTCGACCTGGAAACCCTCTACCTCGCCGCCACGGAACATGCCGCGCCGTCCCCCGAACCGGCAGCGCAAGGAACCACGTAATGCGTGTGCGATGGACATTGCTGTGGTGGCTGTTACCACCCACGCTGTGGGTCGGACAGTCTGCGTGTCTGGTACTAACATGCGCGTACGTGGTTCTCCGGCCGCAGCCGCTGGAGGCGCATGCGGTCTGGCCATGGATCGTCGTGCTGGTGCATAGCCTGGTCGTGGCAAGGCATGTCCTGGGCAGCA
>JAAEQP010001697.1 GCA_024231375.1 bacterium
CGACCATGCCGATGGCGATGGCTTCGCCGTGGCGCACGGTGCCGTATCCGGCGAGTGCTTCGATGGCGTGGCCGAGTGTGTGGCCGTAGTTCAGGATGGCGCGCAGGCCATGTTCGAGTTCATCTTCGGCGACGACCTGCGCCTTGATCTCACACGAACGCTTCACGGGAACATGAAGCGCGGCCAGGTCCTTCTTCAGAATGGCCTCGGCGTGGGTTTCCATGTAGGCAAAGAGGTCCGCATCGGCAATCACACCGTGCTTGAGGGCCTCGGCGAGACCGGCCCGCACTTCGCGATCCGGAAGGGTCTTGAGCAGCGTAAGGTCAGTCAGCACGGCCGACGGTTGGTGAAACGCGCCGATGGTGTTCTTCCCGAGGGGATGGTTCACGCCCGTCTTCCCCCCGACGCTCGAGTCCACCTGCGCGACGATGGTCGTGGCGATCTGGACGAAGCGCACGCCCCGCATGAACGACGCCGCCGCGAACCCGGCCATGTCGCCCACGACGCCTCCGCCCAGGGCGATCACCACGCTTGATCGGTCCATCCCCGCTTCCAGGAACTGACCGCAAAGCGACTCGATGTGGGTCAGTCGCTTCTGGTCCTCCCCGGCGGGAAACACGCAGAGGGCACAATCCAAGCCCGCCTGACGCACCAGGTCTTCCACCTGCTGCCCATAGAGGGGGCCCACGTTCGAGTCGGTCACGACGGCCGCCGTTCCCTTGGCGTCCAAGCTTTCCAGGACGCCCGGCAATTCGGCCAACGCCCCTTCGCCTATGATGATCGGATAGGAGCGTTCGCCCAATCCAACGGTAATGGTTTCCATGGGAATGTGGTCTTTCTATTCTGTCGTCGACACGCC
>JAAEQP010001698.1 GCA_024231375.1 bacterium
ACGGCCTGCGTCGTTTGGCGTAACAAACCATTCCGGGTGTTGCTCCGCTATCTGGCTGCCTGTTGAAACCACGAAGGGGTCGAGGGCCAAGCCAGCCGTCATGCCACGGCTGTGAATGTCGTCTATCAGGGGCTTCAGACCATTGGGAAACCGGGCCGGATCGGGCAGGCACTCGCCTCTGGCCGCGTCCCATCCCGCCGGAATCGTGAAATGGGTCCAACCGTATCGCTTCAGATTGGTGTCCATCGCATCCAGGGACGTTCGCAGTCCCTCCTCGGAGGGCGGCGCTGTGCCGGCCTGGGCCGTGGGCCCGTGGGGCGCGACACCGTGGTCGACGGGGATGCCATTGGCGATGGCGATGGCGTGACCGTACCGTTCCAGCGCGGTGTTGGGCGAACGCTCGGCGACGGCCACGTAGAACACCTCCGACACCAACGTTTCGCCCGGGGCGAGTTCGACCGGGGGATCGTAGACGCATTCGGCACGGAATCGAGGGAACTTGTCCGCCTCTCTGTCCTCGTCGTGAAGCATGCGTACCTGGGTGAGCGCACTGCCATGGGTGAGGAAACCCGCGAGCAAGGTCTGGCCAGTGTCTTCGTTATACGCGGCCATGTACCAATCGCTCAACGTATCGTTTGTGGTGACGTCGGGCCATTCCGACCCGCCGGACACGGATCGTCCGTTCTCGAGGATGCGCGTGTCGGCGGTTCCCGGACCGAGGGTGACGCCCGCGCCCCTGAAGTCGCCCACACACCACGGCATGAGCATCTTGACGCGCACCGGCTTCTTCTTGGGATTGGTGTACGACACCTGCACGGTCATGAACGGCTGGACCGTATGCGTCCGGAGCGACCAATCGCATCCCTTCTTGCGGAGCAGGAGCCCCTGCCCCGGACCCAGCCGGTCGGCCACTTGCTCCCGGGTGCTGAGCCGGCTGTCGAGGTCGAACGGTTTGGGCCGTTTGTCCCCGTCCAGCCACATCATGGGATGGGCGCGTTCGAACACCTTTAGTCCGGACCGTAGCGTCACGTCGGTGCGACCGCTTTTGTGCACGGTGAGTTCATACAAGGTGGTGGTGACGGTCCGCTCGCTCTGGGACGTAGTGGAAAGCAGGCCATCCTCCGCTCCGGCCATCGACGCCATGAGGCCACACACCAGAGCCGCTGCTATGACCAACGTCCCAATACGAACTCGCATGAAATCACCTCCGTGGATAGGCCCACACGTGTTACGTGAGCGAGATCCACTTCCCTTTGTTGCTGGATTGGTACGCGGTCAGGGCCACTTCAAGGGCCGCACGCCCAGCCTTGCCGTCCATCTCCAGTCGCTCCTTGCCGGCAACGATGTCCAACCAATGGCCGATCTCAGTGTCCCATCCGCCGCGGGTAGGTTTCTTGTCGAGCATGGTCCACTCGCTGACGCTGTCCTTGCCGGCCGAGGCCGTGCCGCCGCATAGCTTCAGTCCGTTGATGTAGTCGCAGATGAGCGAACCCTTGGTCCCGTAAATCTCCACGCCGGTGAATCCCGGTTTGCTGGTCCAGCCGACCTCGATGTACCCGAGTGCGCCGGTCTTGAACTCCACCACGATCACCGCATTGTCGTCCAACGCGATCTTCTTCACCATCGTACAGGTCTTGGCCATGACGCCCACGGCTGGGCCGAAGAGCCAGAGGGCCAGGTCGATGGCATGGATGCCCATGTCGAACATGGCGCCGCCGATGGCTATCTTGGGGTCGTAGAACGATTTGGCGTCCTTGGCCCATCCTGGATACGGACCGCCGTGGGCGAACCGTACGCG
>JAAEQP010001699.1 GCA_024231375.1 bacterium
ACCCAGCCGTCCTCGCCCCAGAAGGTCGTGCCGTGATCGGAGAACGGGCGCTTGCGCTGGTCCATCTTGCCCGCGACGTCCTTGGCGACCCGCGTACACATGAAGTGCATCGGAATTCCGTTGGCGTATTCGCAATGCACGTCCCAACTGTCGATCGTGTCGAACAACCCGGCCGAGGGGATCTCGCCCGTGCCTTCGTACTTGATCGGACTGGTGTGATCCATATCCAATCCCCACTGGGCGATGTCCAATGGATGGGCGCCCCAGCCGGCGATGAAACCGAGAGCATAGTCGTAGATATGATAGGCGCCCCACTCGGTGCAGCGGGACTTGGTATAAGGTTTCATCGGAGCCGGCCCGATCCACATCTCGTAGTCGAGGTCACTCGGGACATCCATCGGCTCGACGTTCTTGTGGTGCTCCTCGAACGTCCGGGCGTACCCTCCGGGTGAGCGCATGCCGCAACACCACGCGTCGATGCGCTTCACCTTGCCAATGTAGCCATTGCGAACCAGTTCCACCCCTCGGGTAAAGGACTCCCCTGAACGCTGTTGCGTGCCATACTGGAAGACCACCTTGTTCTTGGCGATCACTTCGCGCAGCTTCCACGCCCAGGCCATCGCGACGCCGAGCGGCTTTTCGACGTACATGTCCTTCTTCGCCAGCGCCGCGTGGTAGGCGAGCGGGACATGCCAATGGTCCGGCGTACTGATCACAACCCCGTCCACGTCGTCACGGGC
>JAAEQP010001700.1 GCA_024231375.1 bacterium
AATCGGGCGCGAAGATCTGGGCTTCCATGTACACATGACAGCAGGGGAGGTCACCCTCGGTGAGCTGGTACACTTCGACGGATTCCGGAACGCGGTCGGGGAGCAAATCGGGACGTGGTTTCATGGTTCACCTCGATTGTGCGGCCAAGCCACCATTTGCGTTCAGGACAGCCGCCGTGTACTCTTCTACGCGACACGAGACGGGAAGTCAATCGGGTATACGAAGGCTGTATGCGCCCGCGGCCCCGTCGCGAACGAGTTAGTGAACCAAGCGTACCGGCGACTTGGTTGTTTACGCACATTACCCGCAGTTGTGAGGAGACAGATCCATGCCTTCGTATTTCCCCGAAGTGAAAAGACGCATCCGCTACGAGGGAGCGGGTTCCGACAATCCCTTGGCGTTCAAGTACTATAACGCGAGGCGCAAGGTGGGCGGCAAGACCATGGCCCAGCACCTGAAGTTTGCCGTGGCCTATTGGCACACCATGAAAGGGACCGGAGCGGACCCATTCGGCGGGGCGGTGTATGACCGGCCGTGGGACCATGGGTCGAGCCCGATGGACGTCGCTGAGAAGACCCAGGACGCCCTGTTCGAGTTCGCCACGAAGCTTGGCGTGGGATACTACTGTTTCCACGACCGCGACATGGCGCCCGAAGGCGCGACCATCGCCGAAACGAACAAGATCCTGGACCACTTGGTCAAACGCGCCAAGAAGCTTCAGAAGCAGGCCGGCGTGAAGCTGCTCTGGGGCACAGCCAACCTGTTCAGCCATCCGCGTTATACCAATGGCGCCGCCACGAATCCCGACCCCAAGGTGTTCGCCCAGGCGGCGAGCCAAATTCGGCGCGCCCTTGACGCAACCATCGAACTTGGTGGCACGGGTTATGTGTTCTGGGGCGGCCGGGAAGGGTATTCGAGTCTGCTGAACACGGACATGAAGCGGGAACAGGACCAGATGGCCCGGATGCTCCACATGGCCGTAAGCTATGGTCGCGAGAACGGGTTCAAGGGCATGTTCTTCATCGAACCGAAGCCCAAAGAGCCGTCCACGCACCAGTACGACTTTGATTCGGCCACGACGCTGGGATTCCTGCGCGAGTACGATCTGCTTGACGACTTTATGCTGAATGTGGAGGCCAATCATGCGACCTTGGCCGGGCACACCTACGAACACGACATGACCGTGGCCGCGGCAGCGGGCAGACTGGGTAGCCTGGACATCAACCGGGGCGATCCCAATCTGGGATGGGACACGGACCAGTTCCCCACGGACCTCCATTCAGCGACTATGGCCATGCTGATGCTTCTCAAGCAGAAGGGCCTGAAGTACGGCGGAATGAACTTTGACGCCAAGGTGCGACGCGGATCCTTCGACGCGGTGGACCTGTTCCACGCCCACATCGGCGGCATGGACACGTTCGCGCGGGCACTGGTGGTTGCGCAGGCCCTCATCAAGGACGGCGTATTGAGCAAGCCCTTGGCCAAGCGCTACGCGGGATACCGCGCGGGAATGGGCAAGAAGATTATGGACGGCAAGACGTCGTTGCCGGCGTTGGAGAAATGGGCCGAGAAGTGCGGCGAACCGGAGTTGATCAGCGGCCGTCAGGAAGCCCTCGAGAACACCGTCAACGAGTACCTCTACTACAAAGACATCCCGTAGCGGACACGCCGACATACGCGCTTCGCCGCGGAAGAAGGAGACGGACCCGATGCGATGGACCGCCGGAGTTGTGGGTGCTGCTGTAAGCCTTTCCCTGTTCGCGGCCGCTTCTGTCTCAGCCGCGGACACGCTGTCTCCCGAATCGCTTCGGGACGACTGGCTGCTTCAGGAAGAACTGAGGTTCGCTCAGGCGAGAGAACTCACCGTCGAAGCCGATGCCGCAGGCGGGTGCAACGGCGTGAAGGACGGCAGGTGGGGTTTTCACACGGGCAGCGATGCGCAGCCCTGGTGGCAGGTCGACCTGGGGACGATCCGCTCTCTGGACCGAGTCGTCGTCTGGAACCGTTGCGGAGGGGTCGCACAGCGTAGCGACCATCTGATGGTGCTGCTGTCGAACGACGGCACCGCGTGGCGCACCGTGTACCAGCACGACGGCCCCACGTTCTACGGACGATCCGACAACAAGCCGCTTGCCGTATCCGTGAAGGGCGAACAGGCGCGGTTTGTGCGGCTTCAGATTCCGGAGACGGGCTTCTTCCACCTCGACGAAGTGGAGGTGTTTGCGGTTGGCAGCGACGAGAACCTCGCCTTGCGTCGTCCCGCAACACAGAGCAGTCTCTCCCAGTGGTCGGCGAATCACCTGGGACCGACGTCCACGGACTGGGATGCTCGCGCCAAGGAGACGTACGAGGCGTGCCGAGCTCTTGCGGCGGATCTGGAGGCGGGGGGCGTGGACGTGTCGGGCTTCGGCCCAGCGCTTGCGCACGCACCCCGGGCTGGGGAAGGGCAGGACGGTTTCCTTCGCGTCCGCGCGGTGCAGCGGCGCCTTCTGCTGCTGAACCCGATCCTCGAATTCGACGAGATCCTGTTTGCCAAACGCGTGCCCGGATCGTTCAACCACATGTCGGACCAGTATTACGGATGGTGGTCGCGGCCAGGTGGTGGGCTGTTCGTGCTGTCCGGATTCGCCCACGACGCCCCTCAATTGGAATGCCTCACCCCGACCTTCGGAGAAACGGGCAGCTTCCTTCGGCCGACCCTGTCGTTTGACGGCCGCAAGGTCCTTTTCGCGTGGTGCCGCCACTACGAGCGTTTGCAGGGCGAACAGGACAAGTTGAACAAGGCCAACGTGCCCGAGGACGCCTTCTACCAACTCTTCGAGATGAACGTGGACGGCACTGGACTCCGCCGCCTGACGCAGGGCAAGTACGACAACTTCGACGGACGCTATCTGCCGGATGGGCGCATTGTGTTCTTGTCGACGCGCCGAGGGCAGGCAATCCAGTGCGGTATCGAAAGCGCTGCAGAAAGCGCGACCTCGGACGATCTGGCCGACGTCTATGTACGCTGTGGCGGTGGTCCGGAACGGCCTGTCGCTGTGTACACGCTCCACACCATGGACGCTGACGGCGGCAACCTGCTGGCCATATCGCCGTTCGAAATGTTCGAGTGGACGCCCAGCGTGGCCCACGACGGCAGCATTCTGTATTCGCGTTGGGACTACATCGACCGCGACAACATGCCGTATATGAGCATGTGGGCGATCAACCCCGATGGCACCAATTCTCGGCTTGTATACGGCAACTTCACCAAGTCACCCCACTGCACGTTCGAACCCCAGTGCATCCCCGGATCGGACAAGCTGGTGTTCACGGCCTCGGGTCACCACGCCCAGACCATGGGTAGCCTGGTGTTGCTCGACCCGAGCGCGGGCACGGAAGGCGACGCCCCCATCACGCGGATGACGCCCGAAGTGGCGTTCCCCGAGATCGAGGCCTGGCCACTTTCCGCCTTCGCAAATCCGTGGCCCTTGTCGGAACGGTTCTACCTGGTTTCCTGGGGCCGGATGGATCGCCCCCAGCAAGGCAACAACATGCCGCCCAACTGCATGGGGCTGTATCTGTTTGACGCCAAGACCCGTGCGCTTGAACTGCTGTACCGCGATGCGGACATCACGTGCGCGTGGCCTATGTCGGTGGGGGAGCGGACCCGGCCCCTGACCCTCGCCGAACGGACGTCGGCCACGGGCGGGTCCGAAGGCAAGTTCCTGCTGGCCGACGTGTACCGTGGGCTCAAGACGGTGAAACGCGGCGATATCAAGTCGCTCCGAATCGTGGCTGTGCCCGCTAAAACCCACCCGACCATGAACTACCCCGTCATGGGCCTGACGCGCGACGACCCAGGCAAGTGCGTGTTGGGCACGGTGCCGGTTGAGGAAGACGGTTCGGCGTACTTCCGCGTGCCGTCGGGCGTCATCGTGTTCTTCCAGGCGCTGGACGCCGAGGGGATGGCCGTCCAGACCATGCGCAGCGCATCCCACGTGCAGCCGGGACAGACCCTGAGTTGTGTGGGCTGCCACGAGGCGCGGACCATGGCCCCGCCATTGCAGCAGCCGCTGGCGGCGCTGAATCCGGCGGCATCTATCGTGCCCGGACCCGAGGGGTCGTGGCCCTTCCGATTCGACCAACTCGTGCAGCCCGTGCTGGACAAGCACTGCGTCCGTTGCCACCATCCCGAAGGCAAGAACGCGGAAGCCGCCAAAATCGACCTCACACCGGCCAAGGCCTATGACACCCTGGTGGACCGGGGCAAACCCAGCCTGCGCGAACATGTGATGGCACGGTACCGGGCCGGGCGCTCTATCGAAGGCGGATGCGTGGCACGGAACAGTCCTGTGCTGACCATGCTCACGTCCAAACCCGGACATCACGGGGTGAAACTCGACGACGGCGAACGCGAACGGCTCATCACGTGGATGGACACCTACGCGCAACGGTTGGGGTCGTTCAACGAGGAACAGGAACAACGCTTGCGCGACCTGCGCGACCGGTGCGCGCCGCTGCTTGCCGAGCGGCCGCACAAGGCCGGGCCCGTTGCCAAGAATGTAGATCCGCGATAGGCTGAAGACGGCGCGTGTTTGCGTAGAGTGGAGGAGAAGCCATGTCTTCCGACCAACCCGATCAGCAATCCGGTCAGCCGCCCGCCCCGGAAGGACGACGCACCTTTCTTCACACATCGTCGGGGGCCCTGATACTTGGTCTTGATTGGTTGCTGTTCTCCGGCACGGCCGTGACCGTTGGCTTGGCGACGCCGGTGACCGCCCTTCTGGGATTCGCGCTGGGGGGTATCGCTACGGCAGCGTGCCAACGGTATGCCGCGAGCGACTCGTGGCCCGCCAGTCTCGGGAAAGGGCTGCTCGCGGGTGTCGCGGTGGGGGTACCGTTCCCGATTCTGGGCACCTTTGTCGGCGGTGTTGTTCTGGCCTCGTCAGGCCTGTCGTCGTTCAAGCGGATGCTGCCCAAGGACTAAGCGCCGGGTCGCGGCTTGGGCTTTCCTTGATTGACGTTCCCGTCAATACTTGACGCCCGCGAAACGTTGAGGTCTCACATTCAACTCGATACTATCCTTGCGTTGAGTCCCCGATTCTCGAACAGAACGTTAGCCGTCGACCTGCGGAGAACCCATTACTATGCCCGCATCGAAGTCATCAGTCCTTCACCTTGTGCTCTTGCTCGCGACCCTCGCGACTGCCGTTTCCCCAAGCGCGCACGCCCAGGACGCGCCCGCACCTGCCAACGAGACCTTCGCGGCGCCATTCAACATCGCCGAAGCCATGACCGATCCGTTCCTGGATTACTTCACCAGCACCTTCGAGCAGTGGCGGGTGATGGAAGCGCCGGAACGGCGCCTGAGGGTGTGGCAGGATTGGGACATTGTCATCTTCGAGTGGGGGACGGCCCCGGCAGAAGGCCCCGCGTTGCGGGTGGAACGCGATGTGAACCTCGATTGCGCGCGCTACAACCGGTTGGTACTGAACCTGTCTGCGCCTAAGGATTCGGACGTCGTGTTCACGGCCGAAACCGATGCGGGTCCGAAGTCCGTGCGCCTGGAGAAGGCGAACGGGAAAGAAAACCTCATCCGCTTAGACCTCGACGGCGCGAAACGCATCACTCAGCTTCGTGTGGAGATCTTTGCGGGCACGGAAGGTCAGGCCACGGGGTATCTCATCTGGATTGTGTTGCAGAACACGGAACTCCTCAAGGAGTACTTCGGGCAGTGGGACTTTGAACACATGGACTGGTCCCGCTACCTGGCGGATGACACCTTCGAACCCACGTTCACACCCACCTACGGCATCTTCGCCACGGAAGACGAGATCGAGGCCATGCGGGCCGAACATGATCGCCAGGTGGCCGAATCCGGTGAATCCCAATTCACGCGCACTGCGGCCCGGTACCGCGACATGAAGCCGGAACGGTGGATTCATCGCTACCTCGGCAAGCATGATGAGGTCGAGCGAACCGGCGTGGAGGGATTCGACGAGACCGAGAACGTTCGCTCCTGCAACGATTTGGCCCTCGCGGCCGTGGTGTTGAAGGACAAGGAACTGCTACGCCTCGCCGTACGACACGCCTTGTCCATCGCCATGTGCGAGTACTGGTGCAAAGATTTCACGTCCAATATCCCCGGTGGCTACCGTGAGGACCGCTCGTTCCGGCGGTCCGGCTATTGTCGGACCATCACGCGCAGCATGGA
>JAAEQP010001701.1 GCA_024231375.1 bacterium
CCGAGCGGAGGCGCGGATTCGCCGTTCTGGTCCAGCAGCACGGCGCGCACGGGCTGGCCATCGGCCATTGCCTCGGCAGCGTCGTCCGAGTCCGTCAACCCCACCGCCACCGAGCCAGAAGCGACTTGCCGCTTTACTTCCCCATTGCTCGATACGACGTGCGCACCGTTCGCCCGCAAATCATCGAGCCACGCGAAGGCCTTGTCCTCGCCCAATGCCTGGACAAGCGCGGCCACGTGGAACGATGTCGTGCCAAACAGAGGATTGGCGACGGCGACCTGGCCCTGCCATTTGGCCTGTGTCAGGTCGAAGATGCTGTTCGGTTCCTCGCCTGCCGAAACAAGATCGGTGCTTACCAAGAGCACGCGCGTGCGCGCGGAGAACCCGATCCAATGACGGTCGGGGTCTTTGAACGCGTCTGGGATGGGCGCGGCGCCGGGCGCGTCATAGGCCGCCGTGATCCCCTCGGCTTTGAGCAGCGCGGCGCGGGCCGGATCGCCACTCCAGAAGATGTCCCCGTCCGGACTATCCTTCTTCGCAATCAGACGGTTCACCAGTCCAGTGCTCTTCGTCTCCTCCGTGTCGTAAACGCCGACCACCTCAACACCAAGCACCTGCTCCGCCCGTTGCAGCACCGGCTCCGAGAAGATGCGGTCCACGCTAGTGTAGACGACCACCGGCGACGACGTGTCCTCCTCCTGGTTCTGCCCCCCGCATCCACCCAACACGAAACACATCAAGACAACAGCCGTCAGCAGTCTCGTTTCTGTGCGCATGCCACAAACTCCCCGCAGCCAATCCGCCGTGTTCTTTCGCACACCAGACTACTTGTCCTCGTCGTCCTCGTTATCATCGTCATCAGTGCCGAACTCGACTTCGAATTCATCAAACGAGGTGACCGCGTCGGCCTTCGTCCACAAACCGACGCCGCCCGCTTCGAGAAAGGTGTCGTCATCGACTTCGAGCAATTCCTCGTCGTTGAGTTCGCATACGATGTGGTTGCCCACGTGCTCGATCTCGATCTCTTGCCATTTGCCGGTGGGTACTTCGATCTTAGCGCTGGCAAGCTGTTTGCGTTTGCCGTCTTTGACGACGTAGACACGGAAGTTGCTCTCGAGCGGATTGGCCCGGCAGATGTAGTAGTTGTTCTTGTCCTTGACGCGCCAGATCGGCCCGCCGCCCTGATCCACCTCGCCCGTGTTCGCCATGAACTTGACCTCGACTTCCCCGTCCTGGAACTTGACCTTGTCCGTCCAACACAGGTTATACGTCCCATTGACGTCATGGTTCGGTTTCGTGAGGGCAAGCACCTTCTTGCCCTTCGTGAGCGAGGCGTCCTCGACGACCTGCCAACTGGCCAAAGGTCCATCTTGACGGGTGGCTTC
>JAAEQP010001702.1 GCA_024231375.1 bacterium
GACCGAGCCAGCGCCGGGGTAGCACGAGAAACCCGCCGCGCGCTCGCTATACGCGCGTCCGAAGAGGCACTCGCAATCGAATCCAAGCTGGAAAAAACCCCTTACGGTGGCCTACTCACGGTCATGCGCGCGCAAACTAGACTCGCCGGCGACGTGTCACGCGGGCGCGCGAGTACGGTAGCAGCCAAGTTTGTGCTTTCCGCGGGTGGGTACGACGCGCAGGCGGGTGAGACAGGCACGGGCGGCCAGGCGGATACGGTCGCGGTACAACTAACGGGCGCGCCTGCCCGCGCGGTTATGGAATTCTTCGCACGGGCGGCGAGGCGTGAGCATGACGCATAGGGGCAGGGGTAAGACGGGGAAGCCGGTGCGTTGTGTTGTGTTCTGTCTTGTCTCGCTTCAGTTCATCGCCCCCTCCCCCCACGTCCGGTTTCGTTCCACTTCATCAATATATGGGTTCCCTCCCTCTCAAAACTCCGATTACTCTGTAACCCCATGGAATATGGGTGATGGCTGTGCCCCCCTTCTGTAAGGTTGGGGTATGAAAACGAATGAACATCCGAACTGGCCCTGGGCAATAGGAATGATTGTGGTTATGTTGTTGTTGATGTACATGA
>JAAEQP010001703.1 GCA_024231375.1 bacterium
AGTCGGAGCCTTCGCGCCCCCGCCGGCTGTGGTTGGCCGGGAATCCCCGCTCAGGTATACTATTGGCCCCGTAAACAGCCTGTTTACGGGGCCTTGAGCGATCTTGGGGACGTTAGAAGAGGTCCATTTGATCGGGTGGATCCTCGGTGGGCGCCCGTTTTCTTCCGCGAAAGACCTCCATCAACCCGAACTGACGGTCGGTGACCGGAAGCAACCGCACCTCGCCGGCCGGAGGCAGCGACCGCTTGAGGCGTTTCTTCCGGGCGTTGACGCTGTCCATGCTCTCGTAGTACCTGGCGTACACCGAATACTGGAACATCTCGAAACCTTCCTTGAGGAGATGATTGCGAAACCGCACGTAGTTTCGCTTGTCTTCCTTGGTTTCGGTGGGCAGGTCGAAGAGGGCGAACAACCACATGCCTCGGTACTCCGACAGTTCGCCCGGAGGCGGCAGGACGATCTTCTTCTTCCGGGGGGCCACAGGTTAGGTCAGTTCCGGGAGGGCGAGGGCCTTGTGTTGGCCCTCGAACGCTTGGGCCAGGGAGGCCGACAACCGGATGGCGGCGTCGAAGAGGGTCCGCTCTTCCCCGGCCACGCGCACCGTGCCCGCCATGGCATTCAGTAGATGGCGCTTGCCGGGCGGTTCGAGGGGCCCCTCCCCTTCCGCCGCGACCCACGCCACCACGGCCCGGTCGACTACGGGACGGAAGGGCTCCATCAGGTCGTCCACCAGCCGGAAGGCGTCGTACCGGTTGTGATGATGCAGGCCGAAGGCCGGATGGAGGCCCGACCCGGCCACGGCCCGCGCCACGATGGCCCGCAGCACCGTGTACCCGTAGTTGAGGAAGCTGTTAGCGCCGTCCGCGTCGCGGTCGCGGCGGAAGCCGGGGTCCGCGAAGAGGGCGGGGAAATAGGCGCGCGCGGCTTGGCCCTCGACATTGTCCGGGTCGCCCGACCGCACGCGATCGGCCATGGCCCCCAGTCCGGCGTCACCGCCGTGGAGGGTTTCGAGGAGCCACGCCTGATTGGCGACCTTGGCCCGCACCACCTGCTGCCACAACCGTTTCTTCGTGGGGAGAGACGCGGCCGTTTGCAGTCCCAGCCGCTCCGAGTGGCGGTGGTGCCGAAGCAGCGGCGCCATGATGCCCGCCGGCAGATGCTTGCCGTCGCACGCCACCAACACCCCGCCCGCGTCCATCAGTGCGGCCAGCACCGCGTGGGTATAGGTGACGGCCTTGTTGGACACCACCAGCGCCGCAATCTCGTCAAAGGGAACGGTCCGGTCGTCCATGCCCTTCCGCTCGACGCGCAAGCGTCCCAGGCTCACGCTCAGCCACGCCGCGTCAGTTGAGAAATCAAGTATCCGGTCCATGGCGATCAGTCCCGCGCCGGGAACACGTTGCCGATGGCGTCAACTTGCATCTTGATGCACCGGTCTCTCATCAGAGACCCTACCGTAGGCAAGTACATCGACCTAGCGGCATCCTTACTCCGCATCCTTGTGGGAATATCCGCCTTCTTGCGAGCATCGGCGACGTGGGAGCACTGGAGCCGACCTCCCGCCTGGATGGTGACCCCACAGACCACGTACAACTCCCTCGTGGATTCTTCGTCGCCATTCTCCACATCCACCTCGATGACATCGTTCTGCGTGAGCGAGAAGAGAAACCGTGTGTTGGGACCGTGGTCGCGCTGGATGACGGGATTCTCCTTCATGCGCAGGTCGAGTTGGTTGGCGGCATCCTTGTCGCCGCGTTCCAAGGCAGCGGCGCGTTGGGCTTTGAGGGCGCGTAAGCGCGTGACCCTGCCCACGGCACCGAGGGTCGTGACCACCTTGCCCTCCCATTTCTTCACGTTCCCGTCGCCGTCGAGTACCTCGTAGATCTCGATGTGGTGGTTGCCGCGTCCCCACACGTTGCGGGCGCGGTGGCCTTTGCCCACGCGGACGGTACCCCGGTTGTCGCGGAGCCGTACACTGTGAATGGGGATGCCGTTCCGGCTGGGATGGTCCTTGGTGTCCTTGAATGCCTTAGCGGGGTTCTTCTCCTTGAGATCCTCCAACTTCCCTTTCACGGCATCGCGGACGGTATCGTCGACGATCTTCTCGATCTCTCCCGTTGACAAGGCGCCAATGGGTTTGCGAAAGTGGACGTACTCCTTGCCGTCCGGACCGATCCTGGGCGGGCTGTAGATGGTCTCTTCGTGGAGACGCCCCATAATCTTGCGCGACGGCCGGTGGGAGACCACAATGCCATCGACGGCGTCCTGCATGTCTTGGAGGAAGTCGTCCCACGGCGTTTCGAGAAGCTTCCAGAACCCGCGCGTGCGGCCCTTCTCTTTGAGTTGGCGCTCGGCGGCGCGGCTGAGTTCCTTGACGAGCGTGGGCGTGGTGGCCGCGATGCAGATGGCGTCCACGGCATGATGGCGGTGGTCGTCGCGCGTCTTCTGGCCGCCGTCGCCCAGGATCGAATTCAACCGCCACGCGTTGCGCAGCAACGCCGTGACCTGGCCCGTGCCCGCCTGGATGTAGCGGTTGGTGTCGTCGCCGTAAAGCCAACTGAGGTACTTCCGCGCCTCTTTCGAGGCGTAGCGCGTGTCATTGAGCTTGCGGGCGGAGAAGTCGTCGAAGGCGGCGAGGTCTTCCATGCGGAACCGTTCGAGTTTACCTCGGGCGGCATCGCCTTTGAAACCGCCGACACGGGTCAACATCTTCTCGCAGTAGTCCTCGGCGTCGGGGTCGGTGCGGTTGCAGCACTCGAAGGG
>JAAEQP010001704.1 GCA_024231375.1 bacterium
CCACGGGCGCCATGTTTAGTGGTTCCGATGCCCGTACGATGATCGGCCTGCCCAAGGAGGGCACCGGTGGGAACGTCAAGCTGCGCCCCGGGCCGCTGGCGGGATTCACCGCGTTCATCCAGTCCACCAGCGTGAACAGGAAGCTGCTCGGCGGCACCCAGTTCCTCTACGAGACCGAAGACTGGGACCGCGAAGCGGAGGCTTAGCATGCGGGGGGAAGACGGCCGCCTCCTCGTCGAGGACTACTTGCGTCACCTTCGGGACCTGAATCCTGGGGAGGACGTAGCAGACATCCTCCAGCGCAAGAAGTCCGCGGCGCGCGAGAGCAGGTACCACGACCTGGTTGCGCACGACGAGGCGCGTGCCCGGATGCGGGCGGACTCCGACCAGTGGGCCAAGGAACGCGCGGAGCGCCGTAAGGAACTGCTCGCCCAGTGTGACCAGCCCGACCGCGTAGCCGCGTTCCGTGCGCTGCGTCGGTACTTCACCAAACACCGCTACAACCCGATCTGGGCGATTGGTGGCGAGGCGGCCAAGCACTACCACGCGACCGGGGAGTTCCCCTCACAGGCCTGCTACGTCATCCTTGCGCGCCCTGAAGGGGACCTGGCCAAGATGGTGTACCGCCTGGTGGATGTAAGCGACGCACACGTGTTTGACGGCTACCTCTTGTTCTGGGGTGTCTACTTTGACGTCGTGGTCGTCCGCTCTGATTGGACGCGCAACGCGTCGATCGTGGCGCTGGGCGGCTCCACTTCATCGGTCGAGCTCCCCATCCTTCGCCGGGACGCGTGGGACTACGGGCAGCAGCGTTGGGTCGGCAAGGACATCCGCTTCCGCACGGTACAGTCGCAGGAACGCGGGATAGAATTCGGACACACAGAGGACTAGACAGAAGATGGCATTCGACCCGAAGAGAGTACCGGAAACCCTGGAGCAGTCCTTCGAGCCGTTGGAGGGGATGATGGAACAGG
>JAAEQP010001705.1 GCA_024231375.1 bacterium
ACGTCATCCCGAGCGAAGTCGAGGGATCTCTTGCGGGTGAGCGCTCACCGATGAGAGATCCCTCGACTTCGCTCGGGATGACATGGTTAGGGTGTCCGGTTCGTAGTGCGCCGTTCACAGCACTCCAGGACATGACTACAGGGCACGGAACGAAGGGGAAGGCCATGCTGCACTCGAGAAGTCCTGGACGGAGACTTCTTCAACAGCTCCGCAGTCGCGTCCCGCTCGCACCCTCGCCCCCTGGTTTCGCTCTATGTCGTGCCGAGCGGTCGGACCCCGCTGCCGACTTGGTTCGTCAAGGAATCGCCCAGGTCCGCGCGGGCCTTGTCGGCCAAGGCCGTCAACCGGGCCACCACGTCTTTGTGATCCTTGTACACGTTCTTCTGCTCGCCGATGTCGGTGCGCAGGTTGTATAGCGCCGGGGGGATCATTACGTCGTCGCGGCGGAAGGCGGCGCGGTAGATGTCTTCGCCGCGCAGGGTGGTTTCGAACTTCAGTTTCCAGGGACCGCTCCGGACGGCGTGGAGTTGCTGCCCGAAGTAGTAGTAGAAGGCTTCGTGCGGACTCTCCGCGCCGGGTTCGCCGGACATGAGCGGCCAGATGTCCTTGCCGTCAATGACGCGGTCCGTAGGAGGCTCCCCGCCTGCCAGCCGCGCGAGAGTGGGCAGCATGTCCATGGTGGTAGCAATCTCGGAGCACGCAGTTCCCGCCGGAATCTGCCCCGGCCACCGCATGATGCACGGCACCCGCATGCCGCCGTCGTAGGTGGTACCTTTCCCGGCGCGCAGGGGCGTGGCAAATCCGCCGTGTTCGCCCTTCACGAGCCATGGGCCGTTGTCGCTGGTGAACATGACGAAGGTGTTGTCGTCGAGATCGAGTTCCTTGAGCGTGTCGAGGATCTTGCCGACACCCCAATCGATACATTCGATGACGTCGCCGTAGAGGCCGCCAGCAGACTTGTCCGAGAACCGGTCGGACGCGTACAACGGCACGTGGGGCATGCTGTGCGGCAGGTAGACGAAGAAGGGTTGGTCCTTGTTCTCGGTGATGTACCGGCGGGCCTCTTCCGTGTACCGCTCGGTGAGGGTCTCCTGAACGGCGGGTTCTTCGATCACCTCTTCATTTCGCATGAGAGGACACGGTTTCATGTCGTTGCTGTAGGGGATGCCGTAGTAGTAGTCGAACCCGTTGCGGGTGGGCAGGAAGGGCGGCAGGTGACCGAGATGCCATTTGCCCACGCAGGCCGTGGCGTAACCAAGGTCTTTCAGGGCCTCGGCCATGGTGGTCTCGTCGGAATTGATGCCGCAGGTCGAGTAGGGGAACAGCACATGGGCGGGATGCTCCATGCTGCCCTTCCTGTTGGGCATGGCGGCCAAGCTGACGCGCTGCGCATAGCAGCCCGTCATGAGGGACGCGCGGGACGGCGTGCAGACCGGCGCGGACACGTAGAAGTCGGTGAACTTCATGCCTTCGGCAGCCATACGGTCGAGGTTGGGCGTCTTGATGTGAGGCGACCCAAAACAGCCGACGTCGTTGTATCCTTGGTCGTCGGTGAAGATGATGATGAAGTTGGGCTTCTGTGAGTCAGCGGCCTTTGCGGACGATGTGGTGCCCGTGGCGCACGCATGCGCCAACGCGGCCGCTCCCGCCGCCGCCAGGGATCTCCCGAAGAATTCGCGTCGTGTCACCGTGTGCGTGGTCATGAGTGGTTTCTCCTGCCCTAATTCCGGTTCTACCCATCTGCGTCCATGATAGTACATGTGCCACCCCGTGGCGAACAGAGGAGAGCATGGCACAACCCCCGAGACGATGGACACGAATGGCGATTGCTGTATGGACGGACTCGAAACTCATGGGTAGGGGACCGACCCTCTGAAGCTCGATACGTGCCCCGAGGGAAGTAGAGTCCCCGCTCCTCAATCGCGCGCAAATACTCCGACCGCGAGTGCCCAGTCCGAGACCGTGCCCAACTCAACGGTGTGGATGCCCGCCGCAAGGTCGCCCTTGGATATCTCTTCATAGTCGGCGTTGACATCCACTGACGAGACAGGCTGGACGCCGGGCATCCCACTGAGATCGATTGTCAGCGAGTCAGCATCTTCAACATAGAAGACGAAGTGCTTCCTGTCGGCGCTGGCCAGGCAATACCCCGTAGCGCCGCTGACGCGATGATTCTCCGGCGACATACTCAGCTTCAGCCGGCCGTGATCCCAGAACTCCTGGTGCGTGCGGAACATCCGCTTGAGTGACTCGGGATGGTAACCGCACGGGCCATCCGGAAGGAATGGTCCGTATTGATTGAATCGCTCGGAGAAGTGGCCAAAGAAACCGCCCATTCCCCCGGCCATGGTCTCCCACCACATCAACCGGCGACTCCCGCGCTCGTCAAGTCTGTCCGGATCGGGGACAGACGTCGGCCACGACTGCCACCGATTGTAGGTATGGCGTTCCTCGTAGATGGAGGGCTTGTCCGTGTGGGCGTCCAGATGCCGCCTGATCTCGTCGTAGTTGGCAGGTCCTTTGTCAGTTGTCTTCAGGTCGTATGGATTCCCGCCGAATCCGGCGTAGGAATGGGCACCGAAACTCTCGTTGTCCCACCCGCGGGAAGTCAGAATGTGCGGCCAGCCCATCGTTCGATTCATCTCGTCTGCCCAGGAGGCCCCGTCCTCCTCCGCGTTGGGCATTTCAATGGTGTCGAAACCGAAGTTCATGGACCACCCGGGCAGCGGACCCAATCGAGCAGCAATGTATCGGATAAGCCGTCGATGTCTCCGGCCCCGGAATCCGCCGCCGAGATGGTTGGGCGTTTGTTTCCGGCCGTTGTCGCCCCAAGCCCAGATGTGGGTGCGTCCTCCCCGTTCGTGCGCGTACTTGATGGCGAGTTCAATGGCGTCAAACAAGGCCAGGTCGGGCTGGTCGAGGCGAGGATCGTTTGGTCCGGAGAAGTCGTCAATACTGAGAGCTCCCATCTCAAACCAACTGTAGAACACGGCGAAGAAGTAGACGTCAAACCCATTGTCCTGAGTGTTGCGCCAGTAGTCCTCGATGAGACCTTCACGACCCGGATGCCCAAGAATCCTCGATCTGTGCCGGTGTTGCTGCTCATAGTCCTGCTGATTCATGAAGACCTGATAGACGTATCCCTCGACGTGGCCGATATCCTCCTCCATGATGGCGAACTTGTTCCCCACATGGGTCAAGAACCCCTTGACGTCGGCGTTGGCCCGTGGGCCCACCGTTATGGCGCCCGCATACCCGTCAAGATCGGCGTCGCTGCTAACCGTCGAAAAACTCCAGACTCCGGTTCGTGTGCCGGTGAAGCGGAACGTCCACGTGTCGTCTCCGGCGTAGAACATCTCGGTGGTGCGGGTCTCTCGATCATGAACGAACGTCACGGTAGCCACCAGATCAAACGGATTCCCTGACCAGGTTGTGTTGGGCAGGCTGTACTCCGCGACTTCCCACATGCGCGCGTGACGGTTTCCGAGGTCGTCCGCCGCGGCCCTGTGGCAGAAGATCGTGGGTGTGAGCACCATGAGGACAAGGCAGACTGAAAGCCGCACGCTCGACAGGACGTGCTGACACATAGACACGCGCTTCATCCCGCATCTCCTTCCGGCAGAGGGCAATCGAGGGCAGTGGGGCTGTTGAGAAGGTCTCGGCTCTGGCGCGTAGTTCGCGATAAACGGGGGACAGCCACCCATTGTTGCCCTAAGAAGCGCAATAATGGGACGCAAGAGCTTGGCAGTCCCCGTTTGTCGCTTCTGTTCTTGTGTATGTGACTTTTTCAACAACCCCGCAGTGCCCCTTTCTGACAGGGCTGCTTCTTGGAGGCCTCGGGCTTCTCTCTCCGTTCCCGTTTCACGGTACCTGTCCTGTCATCGGAGGGTCAAGGAGGGTGGAAAGCGCGCGCCCCGGTGGCAGGCTCTCAAGGCAACACGTTAGCGGGACGAGGGTAAGTCCGAACACTTCACGGTGCGGAAGGATTGGGCCGGTGTAGCGCGTCCGAACACCCTCAGCGCATGCGGCGTTCGACGGCGGACACGATGTCGGCGACCATGGTCTGTGTTCTGTCGCGGACAAGACCTGCCACCTCCGATTCGGACAGCGTGAGGGAGCCGAGGGCGTAGGTAATGCCTCGGGATGAACTCACCACCGCGCCCAAGCCGTCGGGATTGAAACACCGTGCGATGCTCTCGCCGGTACCGCCTTGCGCGCCGTATCCGGGCACGAGGAAGATGCTCTGGGGCATGAGTTCGCGCAGACGGACCGCTTCCTCGGGATAGGTAGCACCAACCACCGCGCCGATGGGGCTATACCCGCTCGCTCCCAAGGTCTTGGATGCAAGGTCGGCGACCGATTCGGCGAGCAGTTCGTATACCTTCTTGCCCGTGGCCTGGTCGGTCAGGTCCTGAAGATCGGAGGAGCCAGGATTCGACGTCTTCACGAGGATGAACAGGCCTTTCCCGTGTTCTGCGCAGGTGTCCGCGAACGGGGAGACCGTGTCCCAGCCAAGGAACGGGGAAACGGTGAGATAGTCGGAGTCGAACGCGCGAACGGCACCCCCCGGCACGTCCGCCTGACCGAGGAAGGTGTTCGCGTAGGCTTGGGCGGTCGATGCGATATCGTTTCGTTTCGCGTCCAGGATGACGAACAGGTCCCGCTCGCGGGCCATTCGAATGGTCTCTTGGAGGGCCAGCAACCCGCCCATGCCGTATTGCTCGTAGAAGGCGCTCTGCGGTTTGACCGCGGGAATCAACGGCGCCACCTCATCGAGAACGAGTCGGTGGTAGTGGACGATGGCGTCGCGGATGCCTTCCACATCTTCGGGACCGTCAATACGGTCCGTTGCGAAAGCCGGCATCTCGCCGATACGGGGGTCCAACCCGACTACACAGGGATTCGCCTTCTTTCGAATACATGCAATCAACCTGTCCGCAGCGTGTGTCATCGTGTACTTCCCCCTGTTGCGCACTTCGAATCGAAGGCGGATGATAGCATACGGTGATGAGCCGGGACATGGTGCCGGAGAGGGGGATCGCTGTCCACTCATACCGGACATTGACCGAAGGATGATGCGAGCGTTGGCGAGTCTCTCAACAGCTCCACAGTGGGGCTGTTGAAGAAGTGTCGGCCTTGGCACGTAGGCCGCGATAAGCGGGGGACAGCCACCCATTGTTGCCCTAAGAAGGTCAATAATGGGACGCACGAGCTTGGCAGTCCCCGTTTGTCGCTTCTGTTCTTGAGGAAGCATGACTTCTTCAACAGTCCCACAGTCCCCGATCTACTCCACGACGATCTCCAACTCTTCCATGTAGGGGGCTGTGTCGCGCCCGGCGACGTCCGCCATCAGCGTCAGTCCGAGTTCGTTGTCGCCGCGGAAGGGCGGACAATCGGCCAGCGCCATCTCGAACCGTTGCCCCGGCAGGCCGCCCCGTCGTGCGCCCGCGGGGAACCGGTTGATTTTGGAGGGTTCGAGGGGCGTTCCGTTGATGCCGATGATCATCACCTCGTCTTTGGTCAGGTTGTAGACCCAGAATGTGAGTTTGCCTGATAGCGTCTCGCCGTTTCGGCCATCGGCCATGCGGAATGGGAATGCGAGGCGCTGGTCGGCGTGGTTCTGGTCGAACACCAATACCGGGCTGTTGACGTGGCCGAGAGGGCTGCGGCCTTCGTCGTACCAAGCGTAGCTGCGGGCAGGAGGTTTGCGACTGGAAATGCCTTTGCCCATGGGCAGGTAACGGTACGTGCGCGGTCCCTCGAAGACGGTGTCCACAGACCGCACGGCCTGGGTCCACCGCGCGATGCGTTCCTGTTGCTCGGGGGCGGCGGTGGATTCCCCGCCGAAATGGATGCCCACGTTCCAGAACGAGATGCTGTCGGCGCCCCAGGTGTAGTAGTTGGCGGCAGCGCCACGGGCTTCCGATTCGGTGATGAGCATGCCGAGGTAGCTGTTGGTCTTGTGCTTGGCCGACATGGCGACCGGCCGGTCGAGGATGTCCGGGGGGCCGCTGTAGATGCTGCCCATCATGTTGCCCATGACGACGATGGTATCGACGCCGGCGGGTTTCGTGAACCGAGTGAATTGGTCTACGGGAAGCTGGGGATCGGTGTTGTTCCAGGTCGAGATGACAACGTAGTCGATCCAGCCTTGCTTGACCCAGGTTTCGAGATCGATGCCAGCCAACCAGCATGCGTCAACCGATTCGGGCACGCGGATGCCGAGGGTCAGGCGCCCTCTCCCTCGTTTCTCAGCAGCCGCGTCGAGCATGGCGTGGATCTGGCCGACGTACTCCGTCATGATGGGCGCTTTCTCGCGGCCTTTGTCGCGGGGAAAGTGCTTGGCCCACCGCACGAAGTTCAACTCAAGACCATCGACGTCGTAGTCCTCGGCAATCTCGCGCATGATGGCCATGCGGTGTTCGCGGACCTCGGGGTGGGAGTAGTCGAGGGCCGTCTCGTTTGTGCGCCCGTCGGGCTGTTGAATGACGTACTGGGGATGGTCGACAAGGAACCGGGAGCAGAGCGGAATACCGAGGTCGAGCTTCTTGTGATGGGTGTCGTTCATGCGGACCGCCGCCAACACTTCCTTGCCCTTGGTGTGCATGTGATCGGTCACGAGATGAAGCGCATCGGTGCCTTCCGCGCGGAGGCCGCGGATTCCTTTCGTCCAGAACTCCCGGTAGTCCGGCCCGAACCGGTCGCCGTAGGTCTCGCCTGCCTTTGTGTCGTAGGTGCAGATATCGGGCGTGGCAGCGAGAAAGACGAACGTCGAGAAGGGAACTGCGTCCACTTCTCTGTTCAACCACGCCTTGACGAAGTCCGAGGTCCCTTCCAGCGGTGCTTCGCCCAGAACTTGGGCGTCGTCGTTGAACACCACGCGGGGACTGGATTCGCCGGCATGGGCGATGCAGGTGAGGGCAAGAAAGGGGAGGGCGATAATGTAATGGCAGCGCGCCATGGACGTTGCTCCTAGTTGTGCGGACGGAACTCGACCCAGTCGAAGATGCCGTGGTTCTCCTGAGCGGGAATGTGGTCGCCGATGAAGGTCAGGTTTTCGACGCTGCAGTGAATGGTGAAAGTGGCCGGTGTTTCGACCGATGAATCGAGCTCCTTCATGAGCTTGCCGTCGATGAACCATCGGATGAACATGCCTTTGGGGCGATCTTCGAGGTCAATGGCGAGGGTGTACCATCGCCCGGCCTTGAGACTGACCTGGCTGGAGCTGTAGGGATGGCCCTGGGTCGTGCAGTAACAGACAACTTCATCGTCTTTCGCGTTCAGTTTCTCCCGAAGCTTGCTCGTACCGGAGCCAATCTCGAAATCCACCTCGCGGGTATCGTCGCGGTAGAGAAACGCACCGATACTGGCCTGGTCGCCCATCCCCATGGGCGGCACGTACACGCGCCACGTGTATCGTCCGCACCCGAACCGCTGGCCCGTGCACACTTTCACGCGGTCGCGCGTGTCGGGACGGGTGGAGATGCGTAGCACGCCGTCTTCAATGACATAGCTGTGGGGGCTGCCAGCCGACGAATCGTCCTGCCAACCGTCGAGGGTGTCGAAATCCCAGCGCGTGGGGGGTCCGAGCGTTGGCCCGCTGGTGTCTGGCGAGGCGCAGGAAGCGCTGAGAAGCGCGAGTGCGGGTATCGCGACGCGATGAAGGCTGTTCCAGGGCATTGTGTTCGTCCTCCGGGTCTGCCCGAAAGCGGGGACAGTCCCGTCTCCGTCCGCCTACGGCGGACTCCGCTTGGTACAGTCCCCGTTTTCGGGTTGCTGCGCAGTGTAGCAGACGGTCGCCTCCCCCTGCGATCACGACGAGGGTGTACGCGAGAGCGGGGACAGCGGGGCTGTTGAGAAGGTGGCAACCCCGATGACCTCAGTTCCACGGACGGACACCACCTCCACGTCATCCCGAGCGAAGTCGAGGGATCTCTCATCGGCGAGCGCCTACCTACAAG
>JAAEQP010001706.1 GCA_024231375.1 bacterium
CTTGTAGGTAGGCGCTCGCCGATGAGAGATCCCTCGACTTCGCTCGGGATGACGTGGAGGTGGTGTCCGTCCGTGGAACAGGAGCGAAAACGCCGGGACTGACCCAGCGAGCGTAGCGAGACGGGTCTGTCCCTGGCCTTTTCGTGGGCTTCGTAAACAGCTTGTGGGCTTCTTAAACAGCCCCGCTGTCCCCGCTCATCGCGGTCTGCGCGTGAGAGACTGAGACTCCCTCAACAGCCCCGCTGACTCAAGCCGAATCTCCGCAACAGGCGGACATGCGCTCCTGCCCCCCTTGCCCTCCTCCTATCGCTCCTTCCTCCACCGGTTGCAGCCCGCCGCGGCCATACGCTATACTCCTGGCAGTAACGGATTTGGCGGCATCGTCGGTCCCGGTGTGTCCGTCGGATGCCTCCGCGTTACGCCTACGGCGAAACCGCCTGAGTAATCCCCAGTTTGGTTCTATGTGGGAGTTCTGACCAGTTTCAAGATCGCCATGGCGACCGTGGTGCGCCCAATGAACTCGATGAAGAGATTTCCTGTGGCTGCCAGGGATAGAGCGCGGTTCTTCGCGGTATTCGCCTTGAGCTGTTCACCGAAGTTCTTTGTCTCGGCGAAGGCACCGAAGGCGCACAGAAGAATGTAGGCGACTATGACGATGATGAAGTGCGTCGCCGTGCGTTGCAGGGAGGTGAGTTTCACTTCGTCCATGCCCAGCCCCCACTTGCGGTTCTTGAGGTCACGGAACATGGTCTCGGTCCACCAACGCTTTTGGTAGATAGCCACAATCTTCTTGGCCTCCGCATCTTCAATGTTGGTAATGAGATACCACGGTTCGTCGGCGTCTCGATGGAAGACGGTGACCAAACGCAAGCGCGTCTTGTTCTCGTCCTGGTCTTCTCCCATGGTGCCCCAGCCCCAGTCTTTGGGGCGATACCCTCGCCGTATCCCCAGTTCGGGGATGGTGCCGATGTGATGCTCGGTTTCGACATAATGATTCTTGGATATTCGCTGCACGAACCGCCATCCCCACTTTGTGACATCGCTTATCCAGCGCTCGTTTCCGAAACCCCGGTCTGCGACGATAACGGGCTTGACGCCGGGGGGGCACATGGCGTGCAACTGTCGCAGAATCTCTTGCTCGGCTTGGATGAGAGTCCCCTTACTTTCAGTCCCGAGTTTGGTCGAATTGATGGTGATGGCGTGAAACGGCATGGACCGTCCGTCTCGGGGAATGGAAAGGACAAGTTGTTCGAAGGCGTGACGGTCAGTCCAATCGACGAGTACGAAAGGGTGCTGGTCTTCGCCACGCAGGATATTGAACAGCGTCTTGGAGATAGCCAAGCTCTCCAACTGCTCATTGGCCAAGAAGCGATCCACCCTTTTAATCCGGTGCTTTGCGATGGCTGGACCATCCATGGCGCGACCCAGCGCCAACACGCCAACCCCTTTCATCTTCATCGCCCCAGCCGCAATATGCGCCAAGGCCTTGCGCCGTGAGCGACGCACATCTTGCAGATTGCGGTCCAACCACTTCATAATCTTGCTCGGGCCAAACATGGTAGATCCTCCTGCTGACGTTGGTTTTGGTCGACTTGCGCCAGTATACAGAGCGAAAAACTATGTTTGGCCCTTGTTCATGCACCTATCCAGAAACTGGGGATCACTCAGATTGCCTCGTCCCGTTGTTGATTGACAGGATAGGCAGTTGATAGACTCCGGCCGGTGCTGTCGCCGGAAACGGCATTTCTCGCTACCTACCCGGTTCTGTGGCCTTTCCAAGTTCGCCGACCTCTTGGCGGAACGTATTTACGGGACAGGAGTTGTGCATGGTCAACGTGCTCACGGAAGGACTGTCGCTTGGCGGACGATTCGATCTCGTCCGTTTGGTGGGCCGTGGCGCGGTGGGCAATGTCTGGCTTGCACGCGACTCGCATCTTGAGAATGAGGAGACGGCCTGCAAGATTCTGAATGCCGAGTTCGCCGAGAACCGGGGCGCGGTCGCCGATCTCAAGCGTGAGGTCTTACTGACGCGCCGCTTGCGTCACCCCGGCATCGTGGCTGTGTACAGCTTCTGGGACATGCCCGAGGCCCGGTTCATCACCATGGAGTACGTGGACGGCTGCAACCTGGAAACCGTGATGGCCGAACGAGCCACCCCTTTTTCTCTAGGCGAGATTGTCCCGTGGATTGACCAACTGGGAGACGCCCTCGAGCACGCGCACCGGCAAGGCGTACTCCATCGCGACGTCAAGCCGGCCAACATCCTGCTCGGGCCGGACGGGCGCGTGCATCTCGCCGATTTTGGCATCGCACGGTTGGCGCGTGAGACACGAAACCGGCTTTCCGGGCAGACCACGAGCGGCACGCTCATGTATATGAGTCCCGAGCAACTGCAGGGTCAAGTGACGGATGTGCGCAGTGACCTGTACAGTCTTGCGGCCACGACATACCATCTGCTGGCCGGACGGCCGCCGTTCTACGAGGGGGCAGTGGTGACCCAGGTGCAACTGAAAACCGCTCCGCCCATCGAGGGAATCCCCGAGGACGTGAACCGGGTGCTTCTATCGGCCCTGGCCAAAGACCCATCGCGGCGACCGGCGTCCTGTAGCGTGTTCTGCGAGGAGCTGCTGTACACCGCCTATCGGGCCGATCCCAACGCCCGCTCGCAGCAGCAGGCCCAAGTGACCCGGAACGCAGACCCGGAACGGGAGACCGTTCGGCTGCCCGTGTTCCGGCCGGTGCCGGAGACCAAACGGCTGGGCGTGCTGCTTCGAGAGGCGGGATCGATCACGGAAACCCAACTCGAAGAAGGACTGGACCTACAGAAGTCTTCAGGGCTCGCCTTGGGCGCAGCCCTCATCGCACTGGACTACGTGGACGAGTCCGACGTGGTCCGGGCACTGGGAAATCAACTCCAAATCCCGGCCGTCGCACTCGATGACGAACCCATCGGTGGCGAGTTGACTGCCGCATTCCCGCGCGACATGGCAGAACGCTGCCTGTGCGTCCCCCTCCGGCGAGGCGCCGAGGGGTTGGTAGTCGCCACGTCCGAACCGCTGGACCTCAACGCCATGACGGCCGTCGAGGAGGCGTGCCAATGCCCGGTGGAACTGCGGGTCGCCACGGAATCCGCGATTCGCCGAGCCATCGACCGGTTGTACGGATTGGCCTCGTAGCGGCTACCTCACCGGGAACCGTTCGGCCCGGATGGCGTACGCATCCCGGTGAATGGATTTGGCCGCGCCCACCAACTCGGGATAGGGCACGTCGACCACGTTCACGAACCCAATGTTGTAGTTCTCGCCATCGAACCAGCGGCCCGTGTTGGGCTCATCCACGTACTGGAACCAATGGCACCCCACGAACGCGGGGCTCTCAACCACACTGCGAACGTACGTCGCGTAGCTAGAAGCCCGTTCGGCCTGGTTGGCGGTCCCCACGAGCCCTGTGTGGAACATGCCGCGGTCCAACGCGCCGAAATGGAACTCGCCGATCACCAGCGGTTTGCCCAAATCCTTGTCGCCCGTGAACTCCTCGGGCGGGATGGCGTTGTAGTAGAGGTTGAAGCTCACCACGTCGGCCACGTCGGCACACGCCCGCATGACGCCCTCTGGCGCGTGCCCCGAAAATCGGCACCCCAGGTACAGGTGGTTGGGCGCGTGCTGCTTCAGCGCATCGCGCACCAACTCGAAATACCGCCGTGCGAACGCGTACTCAAAGGCGTCCAGATCTTCCTGACAGGCGCCGTTGCGCTCAGCGGGTATGCGGAGACCGTCCCAATCGGCCGCATCGGCGCCCCAGGCTTCGTTCAGTTTCTCAAGCGATCCATACTTGGCCTTCAATTGATCGATCTGAGCGATTCGGCAGGGCTGGTCAGGCGGACTTGCCAGCGTACCCTTGGTGACGCCGTGCCACGACGCTTCGTTGTCGACGAAGTAACCGATGCACAAGGGGTTGGAGCCGTAACGCTTCGAGGTCGGTGTCACGGACCGAACCACGGCCTCCGCGTAGCCGGGATCGTACACGTCAGGCAGGGCCGACCAATACCCGCCGCCCGCGTCAATACGGCGCAGATCGCCTCCCACACTCGCGCTGACCACGAAGGGCACCGTGCTGTTGTCCAGCACATCCTGTTGCGACCAGTTCGCCACGGTGTTGAATCCCCAGTCCCGCAGCCGGGCGTAGGTTGTGTCGCGCCAGCGCGCGGACCAGTTCTCGCCGTATCTGCGCATCAGATTGGCGCAGTAAAAGCTGTACGTACGTCCTTCGCCGTTGACGGGATCCGCCCCGCTGTGGGCGCCCGACACCTGACCGAGAAACCCCGCCAGGGGGTCGCCGCTATCGGCCTCGGGCAACCACTCGAACCAAGGCTCCCGCTTCTCGATGAACGTTTGCTGCCACGTGCCGACGCAGTCCATCCCGAACGACAGGAACAGCCGGCCTTCCGGTGTCACGAGCCACCATGCACCGTTGACGCGTTCCGTCCGGAACCAGCCCGTCGCTTCGAGGGCCGGACCGTCTGCCCACCCGCCGAACCGGTCGCGGCCCGCCATGCGCGGGGCCGCATCGAGTCCCGCCAGCTCCGAATCGCGTGCCGCGGCCAGTTCCTTCTCCGAATGGACCTTGCCGGGCCAATCCGCATGCACGTACTGGCCAAATTTGTCCACGAACGGCATGGGCACCAAATCCGCCACGTCGCCGCCCTTCCCGTAGACACGGATGTTCGAGATGATGAGACGGTGCGGTTTGGACGGCCGCGGAAGAAACACCTGGAACGCCGTGACCCGCGACGGGTCCAGATCGCCGCCAGCGGCTACCGGCCCCTGCTCGGGAATCCCCCGCATGCCCCAGAAGGGGCCGCTGTCCGACCGGAACTGGGCGCGGACCGTGGTCGTGGCGCCAGGCAGGGCCGAGGCGCTGATGGTGATGCAGTTGCTCGCGCCATCCCCACCGGCGTTGTCCACCCGGATGGCAAGTTGGACGGTCTGGGGCTCGGGGTTATACACGTCTATGGCAAGCCCTACATGGCCGCTCCAATCCCAGGGGGCGTCCGGCGCCTTGAAGAACACGTTGGGCCAATCCACGACCGTGTACTGCACATCCAGCGCCGCCTGCCCGTCGTGTTCGACCACCGCGGCCTCGACGTTGTTCTGGGTCAGGATCGGAGGCAGCGCGCCGGGTTTGAGTTCGATGACGGGCTCTTCGTTCCCGTAGAGATTCGCACCGGTCATGACTGCTGCCTCCGCTAGAGAGCACACCATGGCGACGCCTATCATCGCGGCCAGAACACGCGGTCTTCTCGTACGCACACACGTCATATCAGGACTCCCCTTGCGATGCCGCCATGAGTGGCTATCCTTCGATATCCCCCGTGGCCGGATCGTAGTGCCATGCCCCGTCCGCATACGGATGCGGCGGGGTGAAGGCCAGGTCACCCGAATCGCAGGCTTCCTGCAAATCGCGCGGCCATCGGCCGTGGTTCTTGTTGAAAAGGTC
>JAAEQP010001707.1 GCA_024231375.1 bacterium
CGGCGCGACGGTGTGAAGTAATGGGGTATTCGAATTCCTCATTCGCAGTTGTTTCCGTCTTCTCAAGGCGATGCTGCTTCGCCGGGCAATCCCACGTCGACGTTCCCTTCGATCGTGACCTTCGTGCAGCCCATGGCCGGTGCGATCGTGCGGACGCCGCCACGGAAAATGTTGTCCTTCACGAGCAGGGTGTCTCCTCCGGGAGCGAAGGTGATGGCATGGGTTGCCTCCTTCCCGGTCACGAACACGTTGCCTCTCACCGTGACGTTCCCGTAGCGTCCGTCCGACTCGTACGTGGTGAAGTAGAGTTCGGCGTAGCGCTCGTAGTCCCCGGTGAGGAAACTGCGCCTTCCCCGGCGCGGATCGCGTTCGCACTTCGTCGTGTTGTTGATGAAGATGTTGTCCGCCAGCACGAAGTTTCTTGGCTGGTTGATCCACGAACCCCGGCCGCCGTTGCGGAACGTGTTGGCGACGATGGTCACGTCCTCGCAGGTTTTCTCCACGCTCATCACGCGCGAGCCGTTGGTTCCGTCGACCGTGTTGCCGGTGATGACCGCGTTGCGGCAAAACTCGGCGAGAAAAAACGCGCCCATCCGCGAACCGGTGATGTGGTTGCCGGAGAACACGATGTCCCGGCTCTTCTGAATGTGCATGGTGTCGCCGAGCGCGCTGAGCCGGCAGCCGCGCACGATCACGTCCTCGCAGCCCACGAGATCAATTGCGCCTTTGCCCGGGCCGCTTCCCTTGGGCGCGTAGAGGGCGAGGTGGGCGCGGAACAGCGGATAGATCAGTC
>JAAEQP010001708.1 GCA_024231375.1 bacterium
GCCGCGATGGGGCTGAGCGCGAAGCCCGAACTCCACGAGATGTTGAACCAGCCCATGTTGCGCGACCGCTTCTTCGGGTCCGGGTCCGCGCCTGCCCACGAGTGCAGCGCGGGCCAAATGAGCGCCAACGCAACGCTCGCTACCACCAGGGACGCGCCGCACACGTACGCGTTCTTGAGATAGGGGACGGCGCCGAAGGACACCGCAAACACCGCGATACCCCACGTCGCGAGAGAGAGCCCGTTCTTCGCGTGATGCACGTACCGTGAACTGATGAGGCACGCGGCCGCGTACGCAGCAGCATGGATGCCCATCAACCCGCCGGCCAACCGGACCGAGCCGCCCATCTCGTTCATGGCATAGAACGGCAACGCCGTGATGCCCGCCATCACCGCGAAGTCCACCAAGAACGCAACCAAACAGATTTTCAGCAATTGGATACACATAGCCGCGCGAGTGTAGGGATTTGGGTCGGGGAAATCAAGGAACGCCTCCAGTGGCGAA
>JAAEQP010001709.1 GCA_024231375.1 bacterium
CCCATGCGTAGGTATGCGGTTCCCAGATTCGCGATCGTTCGATCGCTCCCAGTGGCGTCTCAAACCGCCAGGTGATCTCGGGCGTTCCGTTTCGCTCGCCTTTGACGGTGGTCGCTTCCACGTCGTCGGCATGGCTGACCGTGTAGAACGACGCCAGGTTGGCGAGGTAGAAACCGACGCCCATCTTCTTGTGATATTCGATCAGATCCCGCTCGGGCTCCTCGTAAGCGGCACTCAAGTCCCAAGGCCTCTGAGTTCGCTCGTAGAACCAGTGGGACAGATCGAGCATGAACGGCACCACGTCGGGCGTCTCCCCCCGGTAGACGCTCAAGATTCGCTCGCGCAGGTTCATGGTCATGACGGCTCTTCATCCCGCCAGGATTCGTCGACTTGAGCGCCCCACAGGTCGGTCTGGGGCAGGAGCAGTTCGGGCAGGTTGCCCTGCGAGATGTCTTCGGGCAACGGATAGTGCCGGGCGGGAACGCCGTAGGCCAGCGTGTCGGGCGGCACGTCCTTGGTGACGACCGAACCGGCCCCGATGACGGAGTTCTTGCCCACGGTGACTTCCGGGCAGATGGTGACGCCGCCGCCGATGCACACGTGTTCTTCAATTCGCGGTCCTTGCACGGGCGCGGCGCGGCGCATGGGATACTTGTCGTTCAGAAAGGTGGTGCCCGGCCCGATGAACACCATGTCGCCGATCTCGGTCGTGCTGGGGACGTAGACGTGGGCCATGATCTTCACGCCGTTTCCAATCTGCAGCCGGCCTTCCAGCGTGCACTTGTGGTGGACCACACAGCGGTTGCCGATCGTGACCTCGGCTCGGATCAACACGTGGTGGCCGCACTGGAACCGATGTCCGATGGTGGTGTCGGCGTAGATGATCGTCCCAGAGCGAATGACGGCGTGATCGCCGATCACGAGCGGACTTGAAGCGCCCGGGTAGCGGTAGCCGAGCACAACGCCCTCGTCCACCTGGGCGTTCTTTCCGAGTTCGTAGGACGTGTCACTTGGGATGGGGCGTCTCCTTCGCAAACGGGCTCACAATGCTGACCATCTGGTTGGCGAGGACGACGCCGGCCGGAATCGTGAGGGGAACTGCAAAGTCGTGGAGGAAGGGGACAGGTCCATGTTTTCGGGCAACGCATGTTCG
>JAAEQP010001710.1 GCA_024231375.1 bacterium
CCTCCCCGTCTCCCAGGAAGACGGCGTCCTGGCCCTGTCACTCGACTCCCTCGAAGTGACCGCCCTGATTGCCATACGCCCCTCGGAGGCTCCGTAGCGCTCGATAGTGAAGAAACGGAAGGATCGCGAAATCATGGCTGCCAGCGACCTGTCACGACGTAGATTCCTGCAGTACACCGGCGCCGCTGCTGTGGGCCTTGCCGCGCAGGCAACGGCCGCGCCGTCCGACGCCCGCGACGCGAAGCGCAATATCGTTTTCGTTCTCACTGACGACCAGCGCTTCGACGCGATAGGCGCCTTCGGCAACCCGTATTGGCGTACGCCCAATCTCGATGCGCTGGCGAAAAACGGCACGTGGTTTGAGAACGCCTTTGTTACGACGTCGCTGTGTTCGCCCAGTCGCGCGTCGATTCTGACGGGCCTGTACGCCCACAAGCATCGAGTTATGAACAACAGCACGTTGCTCGACCCGGGCATCCCGACGTTCCCGAAGGAATTGCAGAAAGCTGGGTATGAGACCGCTTTCGTCGGCAAGTGGCACATGGGCGGCGCGACGGACGAGCCACGGCCGGGGTGGAACCATTGGGTGTCGTTCCGCGGCCAGGGGACGTACCTCAATCCGACCTTCAACATCAACGGCGAACGGGTGAAACGCGAGGGGTATGTCACCGACCTCATCACGGACTATGCCCTCGACTTTCTGGAACAGCCGCACGACAACCCCTTCATGCTGTACGTGTCGCACAAGGCCGTCCATGCGGACTTTCAGCCGTGCGAGCGCTACGAAGGCGTCTACGACGGCATCCCCTATCCGCGCCCGGCGTCCATGGCCGACACAGAAGAGAACTACCGCGGCAAACCCGACTGGGTGCGCGCGCAACGCGACAGTTGGCACGGCGTGGACGGCATGTACAACGGCAAGCGCGGCTTCGACTACGTCGTACAGCAGACGGCCGAGGCGATTCTGGCCCTCGACGAGAATGTGGGCCGACTCGTCGACGCCCTCCGCGAAAAAGGGCTGCTCGACTCGACGCTCTTCGTGTTCACCTCGGACAACGGGTTTCAGTTCGGCGAACACGGCCTCATCGACAAGCGCGTCATGTATGAGGCGTCCATTCGCGTCCCGCTGATCGTGCACTGTCCCAAGCTGTTTGAAGGCGGCCAACGCCGCGACGAAATGATCCTCAACCTCGATTTCGCGCCCACGTTCCTCGAAGCCGCCGGGTGCGCCGTGCCGGAGACCATGCAGGGTCGGTCGTTTCTCGGCTTGCTTGCCGGCGAGGCCACTGACTGGCGCGACGACTTTCTCTACGAGTACTTCTGGGAGCGCGCCTTCCCGCAGACGCCCACCGTCCTCGGCGTCCGCACGCGCACGCACAAATTCATGCAATACCACGGCCTCTGGGATCGCTACGAGCTCTACGACGTCGAACACGACCCCGACGAGATGGACAACCTCCTCGCCGACTACACCATCACCACCGAAGGCGGCTCCCTGGACCGCCTCATCGCCTCCGGCGCGGACGCCGACCTCAAGCCCGTCTACAATGACCTACGTAAACGGCTCAGCCGCCTCCTCAGCGAAACCGGCTGTGCCTCGGAGCCTCGATGGTGATTGCACTGACATCGAGCCCTGAGGTAGTCTGAACTCGGAAACTCTGGGGCCCGCAATGCCTATGGGAGAGGAGAAGGACTGTGCGAACTCGTGCATGGTGGACGTCGATCATCGTGGTAGGGATGAGCATTGCCCTCGCTGGGTGCATGCATGGGGGTGAAGGTCCTGGGCTCAACGAAGCTCAGATTAAACGTTTAGCAGACAGAATTCTCGAAAACACGCCCGAGTACACGCATTTCGAGG
>JAAEQP010001711.1 GCA_024231375.1 bacterium
AAGGCGACCGTTTGCAGGCCATGCGGGCCTCTTCACCGCAGATGTACGGCATCGACCGCTACGAACGCACGGCCGCCATGGTGGACCTCGGCGGCGGCGATTTCTACGTCCTCGACTGCTTCTTCGTCGTGGGGGGAAAGGAACACAGAAAGTTCTTCCACTCCTACTTCGGTGACGTGACGACGGAGGGCCTCGCGCTCAAACCCGCAGACGACTTCCAGCACGACATGGAAATGCGCAACTTCCGCCGCCATGTCTATCCGGAACTCGGCTGGAGTGTTGACTGGCGCATGCGGAATTACCACGGCTATCTGCCGGAAGGCAAAGAGGTCCATGTCCGATACACGGACCTGACCTCCAAAGTGGAGGCGTATCTCGCGGACGGGTGGATCGACGTCGCGGGATACGGCGGAGTCGAGGAGTGGATCCCCCGCGTCATGGTGCGCCGCAGCACGGAGGACGAATACCTGAACTCGACCTTCGTAAGCGTCATCGAACCATACGAACGCGAACGGACGCTCAAGGCCATCCGGCGCCTGCCGCTGGAGTCGCTCAACGCGGGCGTCCTGCCCGATCCTTTTGTCGGCGTCTGTGTCGAGCGCGCCGACGGGAAGAAGGACGTGTGGCTCATCGTGGATGGGCGCGGCCCGGCCGAGATGGGCGAACCGGAACACGACATCTATCTGCGGGGCCAGATCGCCGTGGCCACGTTTGGCGCGAACGGGCTGGAGCGGCTTGCCCTGTGCAACGCCGAACACGCGCGCGTTGGACAGATCTCCGTGATGCTTGGGCAAGGCGGATGCGACATTGTGGAGTTGACGTTCAACGAGGGCCAGGTTTCTCAGGTTG
>JAAEQP010001712.1 GCA_024231375.1 bacterium
CCCATGCCTGGAGGCATCGTGTCTGGAAGTGACGCGAGGCTGATCTCCGGAAACGGGACGTTCACCGTGAACGGACGAATACGCAGCCGCGACGCGTACTGGGAATTCTCCGACAGCCGAACCAATTCACGGCTCGCCACGCCCAGCGCGTCCCAATAGCCATCCACCGGCCCGGCCAGGAAATGCGAATCGGGATGCGCCAACGCATCCAGCGTATACACCCAATACCCGCTCGTGTACTTCGCCAAGTGGTACAGATGTTCGGCAACGTGGGGGGGAGGGAACTTCTCCAACGCTATCCCAGGCACGAATCTGCTCCCCGACACGCCTTCTCCCATCCCCGCCACGTCAGCCGTGTACCCCATCACGCTCGTCGCACGCGAGAAGGCCGCCGGCGGCACGCTTTCCGTGCCGAATCCTGCCGTGAATCCCCGCGTGAAGAAACTATTCTGGTCCAGGTCGATACCACCATATATGAAGCCCTGCCGTACCTGCTCCACGTCCTGTCGACACGATCGCGCTATCTCGGCCACCGCCGCCTGCTGTTTCGACGCCGTATCCAGCACCTTGCAGTGCCCACACCGACATCGAGCCGTGTAGTACAAGTCCGG
>JAAEQP010001713.1 GCA_024231375.1 bacterium
TGGAGAATTGCCGTTTTGTGAACAACACGGCCGGGGATCACGGCGGCGGGCTCTACAACTTTGCCAGCGCCGTGGATACGAAGAACAGTTTGTTCATCGGCAATACTGCCGGCGATGACGGCGGCGGGGCATTCAACAAGTGGTTCACCACACTGAGCCTCACCAACACGACATTCCACGGCAATAGCACCGGAGAAGAAGGCGGCGCGGTGTATACGCGCTTCCTGAGCTCGTGCGAGGCGACGAACTCAATCTTCTGGGGTGATGAGGCGGCCGGCTTCGAGGACGAGCTCGGCGGGTCCGGAGCACACTCCGTGACCTACAGCGACGTTCAGGGTGGACACACCGGCAACGGCAATATCGACCTTGACCCGGCGTTTATCGATCCCCTCGGCGGCGACCTCCATCTGGGCGCCGGGTCCCCGGCGATCGACGCGGCCAACGGAGACGTCGCACCGGTAACAGATATGGAAGGCCGGGCGCGCTGGGACGATCCGGCGGTGACAGACACCGGTACGGGCTCGCCGACTTACGTCGATATGGGTGCTTATGAGCGCGGCCCCACCGGAGACCCCTGCGAAGGCATCGTCTGCGATACTCCTCCCTCGAATTATTGTGCAGACGCCGACACACTCACGGTCTACGAGACTCCGGGAACCTGTACGGACGGAATTTGTGACTACACTACGCACACAGAAGCATGCCAATTCGGCTGTGCGGACGGTGCGTGCAATCCGGATCCGTGCGAGGGTGTGAGCTGCGATACGCCGCCTTCCAACGAATGTGCCGACACGGATAACCTCAAGGTCTTCGAACA
>JAAEQP010001714.1 GCA_024231375.1 bacterium
CATCATCGACCGTATCGACGGGGGCGAACTGGACGCCACGGTCGCCTGCGTAGTCAGTAGCCGTAGCGACGCGTACGGGCTCGTCCGGGCGCAGAACCACGACATTCCCGGCATCGTGGTGAATCGGAAGGACTGTGCTGACTTGGCCGCCTTCAACGCCGACATCTGGAGCGCTGTCCGCGAACATGAAGCCGACCTGGTTGTCCTCGCGGGATTCATGAGCCTGCTTGAAGTGCCGGACGACTATGTGGGCCGTATGATGAACGTGCATCCCGCGCTGATTCCTTCGTTCTGCGGCAAGGGCATGTACGGCCATCATGTGCATGAAGCCGTGATTGAGTATGGAGCGAAGGTGTCGGGTGCTACCGTGCACTTCGTGGACGCCGAATACGACCACGGGCCGGTCATACTGCAAGAATCGGTGCCGGTGCTGGAGGACGATACGCCCGACACGCTGGCCGAGCGCGTTATGGCCAAGGAACGGGAGCTCTACCCGAAGGCCATCCAACTGTTCGCACAAGGCAGACTGCAACTGGAAGGAAGGCGAGTGAGAATCACGTGATCA
>JAAEQP010001715.1 GCA_024231375.1 bacterium
ACATGCAGCCGTATGCGGACATATCGCTGTTGGCCGAGGAATGGAACGGTTGGACGGACACCTGGTACAAGCGCGGGCGACTGGCCACGCGATTGCTGGACGGCATGCTATTCATGACCGACCCGTACTTCCTGACCATCACGAAGACTGCCGAGTACTACATGGCCATGGCGGTCTGGTGCATCCTGGAGGACCCCATCGTTCGGCACGCCATCCACCCGTACACGCACTTCTGCGAGCTGAAGGACAAGGATTTCCGACGGCGGAAGGCCGGTGTGCACGTGCAGATGAACGCTCCGTTGGACATCACCGACCAGTGCCACGTGGACGTCGACGGTCAGGACGCGACCCTCTGGCGGAAGCGGACGCGGGGCCCGCTGGCCACTTGGTACGCGTCCATGGCGTTCGGGAAGCGATGTTTCGCTACGTACAGCGAAACCGAGGCCCGGATCGCCGCCAGCGAGACGCGGACGATCGAACTCCCCTTGCCTCCCGGGGCCGTGGTCAAGGCTGTCGAGATGGTCCGCCATGACGGCGGCGTTGTGGCCTACGAATCGCAGCCCTGCACCACGGCCGACGGCCCCGGGCTGCAACTGTACATTCAGGACTGCGGCTTCGATCCGATCTACTTCAGAGTTCAGTACGCAATGTGAAGGATGCGGCAAA
>JAAEQP010001716.1 GCA_024231375.1 bacterium
CCCTTCGACCGCATCAAGGAACAGATGGCGATCCAGTCGGAAGTGGCCGACAAACTCATCTGCTTCATCTACCAGGGCGCCATGAACCGAAAGACCGACTTGGTCGACATCGGACACTCCTCGACGCAACGTCTCTACGACGAGTACTGCGCCTATCTGCGCGAGTTGGGAGGATCCCCAGCCTGACGCGGGGAGTCCTTGGCGCAACATGGCGGCGGTCAAACGGAAGGGATGCCCCCTTTCCGTCATCCTGAACTGCGAGGTGCTTCGCTTGGAATGACGCAAAGGCAAGGATCGGGCGCACAGCCGTGCGAGGATGACCGGCAGAGACGCCGCCCCCACCGAAGAGGCGGCTGCCGCCAGGGCACGCAGAAGCGTGCCCCTACCACGCGACCACTCTTCTCACGAAGTTCCCGCAATGCAGGCCAGGTTCCCGTGGTAGCGCGCCGCCACCATGTTGCCGCCCGCTGATGTAGCGAGAATGGTGCGTGCTCGTTGGCCTCTGGCCCGCCTCGACACACCCTACAACACTGCTCATTCGGGGGACACGTAGTCGCGCCGGGGCACGGCGCTTGCGCATGCGAAACGCTGTGCTATACTTGTTTCTTCAAGGGCAGAGTACTCGTGCAGCGGGGCCATAAGAGTCGGCGTCTACGCCGGGCTTCGCGAGGTATGCCGGGCTTCTCTGGGGTACAACCGACATTGGCAGCCACGACGTGGTTGGAGAATGAACGATGGCTTCCTATCGAGAGATATCTATCGAGAGCATCGGCGCCTTCACGCGATTCGTTGAGGCTGAGTGCGACACGGAACTTGTTCTCTTCCGCGGACAGCGCCGCGACGAACCTCTTATTCCGAAATTGGGCCGGCTCGCATTCGGGGTGACACTCCTTGAGGCAGAGGGCCGGATGTTCAAGGAATTCAAGCGGCGGGCCGTTCCCTTCATCCAGACCCAGCCCAAGACGTCGTGGGACTGGCTGGCACTTGCGCAGCACCATGGCATGTCGACGCGTCTCTTGGATTGGAGTCTGAACCCCCTCTGCGCGCTCTGGTTCGCTGTGAATCGACCTCCCGCGAGGAACGACGAAGGGGAACCCGAGCCCGGTGTTGTATGGACCTTCTTCGCCAAGTCGACCGATTTCGTGACCCCGTCTCCGAGTATCAAACCCTTCAGCGTCACGAAGACGCGAGTCTTCCAGCCAAGGCACATATCGGAACGGATCATCTCACAATCGGGCCTGTTCACGATACACAGGTACATGGAGGACAAGGACCGTTTCATCCCCTTTGAGAAGAACAGGAGCTACTCGCGGCGACTCGTCAAACTGACGGTCCCGCCGGAAGCCTTCTCTTCACTTCGTTATCACCTCGACAGATTCAATGTGAACGCTGGGGCAATGTTCCCCGGCATCGATGGCATCTGCGGGCATGTGGAGTGGCAGCATTCACTCCTCGAGGACGAGACTGAAGGGTAGCTGCCAACAGAACCTCCGGCACGACACCGGGCCGGGTTTGCTCTTACGCCTCTACCCCCTTCCCCCAATTGCCCCGCCATCCCTGCATCTGCCACAATGTGCGGCATGACACAGGAACATGATATGACGCGGTTCAATCGGGTGGCGTTGGTGTTGGAGAAGGTGCTGGGGCTGCTGTTTGTTGCGGCGGCCGTGCCTAAGGCGTTGGATCTGCCGTCGTTTGTGATTCAGATCGCGTATTACCGGGTGTTGCCGGGGCCGATGTGGTGGTCTGTGGCGGCGGCGGGATCGGTGATGTGGGAAACGGTGTTGGGCGGCGCGATGGTGGCGGGGGTCCGGATGCGGGGCTGGACGTTGCTGGCGACGTTGGGGACGTTGCTGGGGTTCACGGGTCTCATTGCGTATAGCTGGGCGTATCACGATCTGGCGGATTGCGGGTGCTTCGGCAAGGTGCTCCCGATGGGGCCGGGCGCGTCGATTGCGAAGAACGTGGTGATGATGCTGATGGGCGCGGTGGCGTGGGCGGGGATGCGGCATTTGGGCAAGGGCAAATCGCTGTCGCGTGTGCGATTGGCGGTGATGGTGGTGTGTCTGGCGGTGGTGGGCGCGGGTGTGGCGTTGGGCGACAACGATGCGTTCTTCCATCCACCGGAGTATGACGCGGCACAGCCGTTCGCGGGATTCGTGACGGACTATGAGGGAGAGCACTACGATCTCGCCGAAGGCGAGTACCTTGCGGTGGTGATGTCAGCCGGGTGCGACGACTGCAAGGCGTCGGTCGAGGTGTTGAACGAGATTGCGCTGATTCCTGAATTGATGCCGGTGGTGGGGCTGTTGTACGGAGATGAGGAGGCAGGGGAACTGGACGATTTCCGCGACGAAACGCAACCGTTCTTTCCGACGATCCCCATTGACGGAACCACGTTTTTCCGGTTGATTGAGGAGGAGCCGCCGCGGTTCTATGTGGTGCGGGACGGGGTGTCGTTGCGGGATGTGGAGACGTTGGAGCCTGACGTGGATATGTTGTTGGAGCTGATTCTGTTTGAGGATGAGGCTGAGTAGTCGGTGCGCGGGTCTTTGGAGACCTTCGGTCGCAAGAGTGGCGCGGTCGGAGCGCGGCCAGGAGGCCGCGACCGGCCACAACATGCGAGAAAAGATGGTGCGTGCTCGCTTGGTCTTCGACCTTCGTTCGACGCACCCTACGAAGAGCGTGGCAGGTGCGGCGGACAAGCGCGTTGGAGAGGGTGAAGAAGATGGTCGGCAGATACGCCGACCCTACCGCTTGAGATGGATGCGACTGAGGAGTGCGGATAGTCTTACCGGTAGGCAATCTCGGCGGAGAGGTCAAGGTAGCGTTTTAGAGCGTCGGGCGGGACGTTGAAGGGGATGTGGTTTCCGACGCACATCATGTAGCCGCCGGACATTTTCCCTGTTTCGGTCATGGTTTCCACCATGGCGCGGATCTCGTCCGGGTCGTTGCGCATGAGGACGCGGTTGTCGCCTTCGCCTGCGATGAAGCAGTTGTCGTATTTGCGCGCGATGGTTCTGTAGTCGGTGAAGGGCTCGCTGATAATCCCGCGTGCGCCACAGGCCATGACGTCGTCCGCAAAGGCGTCGACACACCCATCGACCATGAAGATGACCTCTTTGCCGGCGTCCTTCACAAAGCCCCAGAACTCCTCGTACCGAGGGAAGATGTACTTGCGCATCCATTCGGGACTGCAGACGGGGCCTGAGGACAGGACAATATCGTCGTGGGATACGACGAAGTTGATAGGTAGTCGGGCGAAGGCTCGGAAGACGCGGCGGTTGATCTCGGCGAATTCGTCCATGATGCGTTCGAATTTCGGATCGAGGCAGATGGACAGGAAGTTTTCGTAGCCGAAGGTCAACATGGGCCACATGAACATGGTGTTGTAGAAGCCGACGGACGCTGTGGAGCCTTCGGGAGCGGCGTCGCCCCATTCGGCCGGGTAGTTCTTCCGGAGACGCTCGTAGATGACGTCTTCGCTGCTGTAGTCACCGTCCACGACGACGTTCCATCCTGTGAAGTCGCCTTGTTCCAAGGGACTGAAGGATAACATGTCGTCGTAGCTTGAGAATCGTTTGGCGGCCTCCTCTTGCTGCCAGTCGTCGCGATAGGCGTCTCCCCATCGCCCCTTGCCTTTGTCATCCTGCTGATCGGGCCGGGGACGCGGGTCGTCTGCCTCCGGCACGGGGAGGTTGAGTTGGGGATAGGACTCCTGAAGCTTCAGCCGGCAGAGCCGGGGATGATCGTAGTAGTCAATGCCCGTGAGAAAGGTTTCAGCGTCGGGGTTGGAACAGTGCTCCCAGTGGGCGATCTTCTTCGGGCCGAGGCCCATGTAGCTTTGGTATACCGGGTCATGGTTCATAGCGGGGCGCCTCTCTTCGTGATGGGCGGTTCACGTGTTCGTGGAAGCTTACCGGTTGGATTGGGCGTGGTCAATTGCCGGCACAATCCCGGTCATTCGGGGATGGCGGACTCCACTACTCGCATTGGCGGATGGCGGTGTCGGTGATGCGCTCCCCCACTCCGGGTTGGAAGGGGAACCAGCCTCGCAGGTGGCATGCGTCGGTGGTGGGGTACACGAACCGGTCGTCGCCATAGGCGTCGCGTGTTGGCAGGTAGCCGACCCATTCGTTGGCGTAGCCTGCGATGAAGGTGACGCCATCGGTAGGTGCGTCGAGGATGCGTTGCCCCAAGGACATGAAGAGTTCGCCGGGGATGCCGGCAATGCGGGCCGGACCGATGTGGAAGGTCTGCACCTCGGCAGGGTACGTCAGTGGCGCGTCGCCGGGGTGCGTGTCCAACAGTTTCTGGCACACGCCGGCGCGCACGCGGGCCATGGCTCGTTCAGGGTAGGGGCGGTCTACGTCGTTCACGGCAGCGCGATAGGTGTCGCGTTGGTCCGCCAGGTCGGCCGGGGGCATGACGTGCGCGGGCAGGCGGTCGGTCTCGCGTACGCAACGGATTGGCGCCGGATCCTGCACGGGCTGCGCCTGATCGGCGATCGCCAGCGCGGCATCGGCCACGCGGCGGCCAGTGCGTTCGATGACGGTTGCGTCCACGTCCGCGCCGAACTGTCGCTCGATGGGGTTGAGCGTGCCGCAGGATCCTTGGACGAGCACGCCCACGGCGCCGGGAAGCGCGTGCTCGATGGCGCGTTCCATGGCGCCGGGCCAACCGCCGCTGACGAGTGTGTTTTCGCGGCTGAAGACGACAGCGTGGGCCGAATGGTTCACGAGCAGGGCGCGGACCTTGTTGTCGGTTTTGAACTGCAGGATGCGCAGTTCCGCATCGACGGGACCGCCCCCGGTGTGTCGGTCGCATCCCACGGGTTCGATAGGGCCGCGCGCCATGCTGAAGGTGGCGGGTCGGGCGTCGCGCATGGCGGCTTGCGCGAGATCGGCCCACACGTAGGGCAGATGATCCCAGTAGAGGGAGTCGGGTACGCCACATCCGTACAACCGCAACGTGGCGGGACCGCTGTGGGTGTGGGTGGCGGTCAGCATGACGGAGTCGTGTGCCAATCCCAGGCGTTCCAGGCACAGGTCGCGCGTCTTATCGGTCAGTTCACGGTCGACGCCGACGAGATCGTTGCCGATGAACAGGGCCCGATCATCGCCGGATTCGAGGTACACGGCGCGGGCACGCAGAGGATCGAGCACGCCGGTGCAGGCGCGTTGCAGGTAGTAGCCGTACCCGCACAGTTCCGCGCCGATGGGGGGCGTGATGTCTGTGGATGCGACACCGACTTGCAGCATGGGGTTGTCTCCCTGGTTTCGGCACTGGTGGCGCTATCGTAGCACATTGCCCCGACGCGTCGGGGCTCGGGTCCGCGCCCCCGCGTATACACTTGGGAGCCTCAGCACACCGCAGAACCCCGGTAGGGGCGACCTCCGTGTCGACCGTCTTCTTGCATGCTCACAGCGCCCATCCGCCATCGGCCGCGACGGAGCGCGGCCCTACCGAAGAGTTGGACCATGACGCAGTGGAATGGCCAACGCGGCGGACGAGGCCGAAGCCTGTCCGCCGCGTTGGTGTGTGTCGATAGGGTTATTCGCTGCCGGGCCGCGACTTCCAAACCTCGAGACCATCGAAGGGATTTGCCGTGCCGAGGTAGAGCGTATCGCCTACCGACTGCATGGTGCGGAACCCGTAGTTCCCGATGTTGCCGAACCCGTTGTCGGTGACCTGATACCAGGTGACCCCGTCCTGGGTCTTGTAGATATCGGAGCCAGCGTTGAACATCGCGTCCAGCAGGTGCGGGTCCCGTTTCAGATTCCCGAGGACCTCGGACAGGACCTCCGGGATGTTCTCGAGGAGCCATGTAAGGGAACTGACCATGTCATAGGTCGATGCGTACAGCCACCCGTCGTGCTCCTGCATCCACCAGACGTAGGTATTGGGCCAGTGGCCGAACCCTGAGTCGTAGCCGGACAAAGAGCCGCCGGGACCCACAAGGGTATCCCAGGTGTCGTCGGTGTGGATACGGAGGATTTC
>JAAEQP010001717.1 GCA_024231375.1 bacterium
CAATTGCGACACGGGCATTGTTTCGCCGGATCTGCCGTCCATTGTCTACGCTCTGCGCGGATTGTCCTACTTCGAACTCGAGATTCGCGGCCCGGCAAAGGACCTGCACTCCGGACTCTTCGGTGGCGTGGTCCACAATCCCGCCCAAGTGCTGTGCGACCTCATCGCGGGGATGCACGATGCCGAGGGCCGCGTCACTCTGTCGGGATTCTACGATTCGGTTCGCGAGGTTGACGATGACGAGCGCGGCCAGATTGCGCGGATGCCTCTGTCCGATGATGACTGGAAGAACATGGCAGGGGTGCCGGCCTTGTGGGGCGAGAAGGGGTACACGACGCTTGAGCGGGTGGGTGCACGGCCTACGCTCGAGGTGAATGGGCTGGTGTCGGGATTCATTGCGGAAGGCGCGAAGACGGTGCTTCCTGCGCGCGCTCTCGCGAAGATTTCGACGCGCCTGGTGGCCGACCAGGAGCCCGCTGCCATCAAGGCGCAACTTACCGCCTACGTGGAAGCCAATGCTCCTGACACGGTCACGTGGGAGGTGCGTGAACTGTCTCATGGGCCGGGGGCTATTATGGAACGCGATTCGGCGCCCATGCGGGCCGCGGCAGCCGCGCTCAAGGAAGTCTTTGGCGTCGAGCCCATCCTCCGCCGCGAAGGCGGAAGCGTTCCCATTGTGGGTGTGCTCCAGGAGAAGCTGGGCGTGGACTCGATCATGTTGGGATTCGCCTTGCCCGACGATGGCATCCACGGTCCCAACGAGCGGCAGTACCTGCCGAACCTCTACAAGGGGATTGAGACGTACATCCGTTTCATGATGTCGTTGTAGGGAGGGGGGCGCGACACGATCAGTCGGATCAGACTGATCCGACTGA
>JAAEQP010001718.1 GCA_024231375.1 bacterium
AGACCCGGCCGTACACCCGCCATGTCGAGCGCCAGCCGCGCCAGCGTCCGGCGGTAGCCGTCCGCGTTGCCGTCCAATCGCACCGCGTCAGCGTCGCAGGCTTCCTCGCATGCCGTCTCGTGGATACGTGCCATCCGCCACGCGGCGGGATGGAACCAGAGCACGCAGCACAATACCTCCAAGGCCACGTTCCACCACAGGTCATGGGTCCGCACATGCGCCAGTTCGTGGGCAAGGATGCTCGACAACCCGGCACGGTCGCCGGTCTCGTCCTGCGTCGCGGGGAGCAGAATCGTCGGTCGAAGCAGTCCCGCCAACATGGGACCGGCCACCGCGTTGGTGACGCGCAGCCGGGGCGCGCGTCTCAGTCCTGCCTGACGCGCCAGACGGCGGAGTATCGCCATCGTTGCTTCGTCGGCCGGGGTGCCTAGGCCTGCGAGTTGTCCGGCAGCCCGCATCTTCCCTGTCAGACGCATCAACATAGCGACCGCCACCGCAGCCCAGAGCACGAGGGTGACGGAGTCCATGGACGGCACGTAGACAGTCCACGACGCGTGGCGCGGCGGCGATGGGGCCACGAGAGTGGGGGAGACGTGGGTCGCTTCGGTGCTTGCGGTTGCAGTGTCTACCGCATCCAGTGGCGCGGGTGGCGCGTAAGCCGGGCGTACCACACCCACCTCGTATCCCGGCACGTAGACCGTCAGTACGCACAGAAGGACCAGCGACACAACCGCGCCCCGGCACAACAGTGCCCGGAGCCGCGGATGCCTCCCACGCAGCCACGCCAACGCCACCCAAACCAATAACAGCCACACCGACGCCTTCGCGAGCACCAACGCCCACGCGGGCCAGTCCACGACCAACGTCAACGGGTTCAACCAGCGCAGCGCCGCCATCATGACTCGTCCTCCTCGAACGCCAGCCGCACACGGGCGATGTCTTTCGGAGCTGGGTCGATCTGCCAATACTTTATCGTGCCCGGATACCCGTTGAGGCTCGCCGAGTCGCCCGAACTGTTCTCAAGTTCTTCGCCGGACGCGTTCAGGGCTTGCTTCGTCAAGTTCGGCAGGTTAAGTGCCTTCACCGAGACCGCAATCGTCGTGCCGTCGGGGCTCGGTTTTTCTGCACGTGTGAAGTACGGGTCACCGCCGACCGGTGCGCACATGCCGCCATACAGTCTGCCTCGAGAAACAGTCAGTTCCACGGACCTCATGCCGAGGAAGTCCGAAGTCCACATGCCCTCCTTGCCTCCGGTCTCGAACTCCAGCGCTGGGGGCGGCGCAAACGACCCTGCGTCCGCCTGAGGCGCTCGGACTTGCTCGAAGTAGAACCGATTTCCCTCATGAAACGGACACACTTCCAGGCTCTGAATCCGTTCTGGCTCGATGGCGAACCGGTGCAGATGCGTGACCCCGTTCCTCAACGAAAGGAAGGGACCCGCGAATAGCCTCTTCCCGTGGTCGTCAACCACACACAGCTGGAACCGATCCCCACGCGCCACGTTTCCCGGGTCGAGAAGGTCGACAACCACGTGCGAAACGTGCTCGTCGTCACCTGCCCCATGCCACACGACATCACTGGGCCTCTCGGTTGACTGGCCGAACCGGTATCCCTTCACATCACCCACAATCTCGCGAAGCCGGACCGTGAACCCGTCCACCGTCGCCTGTGCGCCCGCTTCCGGTTTGAGCACCCATAGGGGGTCGCCTTTGGGGCGGTGGCGGACCCGCAGCCATACATCGAGTTCGTTGGGCATGGGCTCGCCCAGGCAACTCACGCGGACCACATGGCCGTCCATGCCGAACCCGACACTGCGGTCGTCATTGAACCCTAGCATCCGCTGTGTGGCATGGTCGAAGATCCGAACGTCTGTGACATCGAACACATCCTCGTCCGGGCCGATCTTGATCTCGACGGTGTCCACGAAAGGCGTCAGGCCCGAATGGTCGCGTAGCGGACCATCCCACTCGGCGGGCGCGCCCTTCCCATCCTCGACGCGCACCGACCCGTCACGATTCCAGCGTGCCACGGCGTCCAGCGTGAAGGTCGTGGGTTTCAGCGTGAACGATTTGCCCGTCGTGCCCGACGCTCGTTCGTACAGACCCTTGGGACCGCGGCGGTAGCAACTCAATCCCGCAAACGCAGTCATGAGCGCCAGCACCACGAGTCCCGGCGTAACAGCGCGCCGCCATTGCGCTCGGAATCGTCCAACCGGATTCGCCAGTGCCCGCACGCGTCGTGCGATGTGGGCAGGCCGTGCCATGGGAATAGCAAGGCCCGGCCGTACGCCCGCCATGTCCAGCGCCAGCCGCGCCAACGTGCGACGGTACCCATCCGCGTTGCCGTCAAGTCGCACCGCGTCAGCGTCGCAGGCCTCCTCGCACGCCGTTTCATGAATGCGCGCCATCCGCCACGCGGCGGGATGGAACCAGAGCACGCAGCACAACGCCTCCAAGGCCACGTTCCACCACAGGTCATGGGTCCGCACATGCGCCAGTTCGTGGGCAAGGATGTTTGACAACCCGGCACGGTCGCCGGTCTCGTCCTGCGTTCTGGGCAACAGAATCGTCGGCCGCAGGAGTCCCGCCAACATGGGACCCGCTACCGCGTCAGTGACGCGCAGGCGGGGCGCACGGCGCGCTCCGGCCTGACGCGCCAGACGGCGCAGTGTCGCCATCGTTGCTTCATCGGCCGGCGTTCCCAGGCCCGCAAGTTGTCCGGCAGCCCGCATCTTCCCTGCCAGGCGCATCAGCATGGCGACCGCCACCGCGGCCCAGAGCACCAGCGCGATGGAGTCCATGGACGGCACGTAGGCAGTCCACGACGCGCGGCGCGGCGGAGATGGAGCAACGGGAGTGGGGGAGACGCGCGTCGCGTCAGCGCCTGCGGTTGCGGTGTCCGCCGTTTCCAGTGGCGCGGGTGGTGCGTAAGCCGGACGCACCACGCCCAGTTCGTACCTCGGTACGTAGACCGTCAGCACACACAGAAGCGCAAGCGACGCCACCGCGCCCCGGCACATCAAGGCCCGAAATCGCGGATGCCTCCCGCGCAGGCACGCCAACGCCACCCACACCAGCAACAGCCACACCGACGCCTTTGCCAGGACCAACGCCCATGCGGGCCAATCCACGACCCACGTCAACGGATTCGCCCAACGCAGCGCGGCCATCATGACTCGTCTCCCTCGGCCGCTCGCGTGAGTTCCTCAATGTCTTCGGGACTCAGCTTCTCGGCCTTCACGAGGTGCGCCACCAATTCGCGGGTCGATCCGCCGCAGAAGGTCGTGGCCAATTCACGAATCATCGAACGAAACGCCCGGTCCTGCCGGGTCTTGGCCTTGTAGAAGTAGGCTTTCCCGACCTTGCGGCGCGTCACGTGTCCCTTTTCGAGCAGGATGCTCAGGTACGACCGCAGCGCCGGGTTCTTCACCGACCGCGGTAGCCGTTCCTGAATCTCGGCCGGTTTCAGTTCCCCGTGGTCCCACAGGACCTGCATGCATTCCAGTTCGCCCGGCGTAAATCGCGGCATCGTGTCCCTCCCTCGGTTGGATATGCAGAATACTCTGCACTTCGGGCGGTGTCAAGCACTTTTTGCAGAATGGTCTGCACATGGGGTCGAGATCGGCGGGGTTGGGAGTGGATTCGGCCGTCCCTGACGGGACTTGATGTATGGGGTGGATGGATCCCAGGACTGCGCTTCGCTTGTTCTGGGCTATCCTCGGGTCGTCCCTCCGGGACTTCCTATTGGGGTACGGTGATCCCAGGGTTCCGCTTCGCTCCATCCTGGGCCATCTTCGGGGTGTCGCTCCGGGACTGGGGGGCATAGGATCAAGTCCACCGGGAGGAGATCTGACGGTCGTTCGGGGGATTTGTAGCGCAGGCGTCTCGCCTGCATTCTTG
>JAAEQP010001719.1 GCA_024231375.1 bacterium
CACAGGCTCCACAAAAAACTGCAACTGCGCATGCCCATCAATCTCGAAATACTCGATCCGGATCACATGCGCCCCATCCGCCAGATCGACCTCCGCCACATCCTCCGTCGGCACGTGCCACGTCCAGTTATCGATAACCTTCGCCCCGTCCACAAACACACGCACACCGTCATCGGACACTGTCCGCAACTTCCACCGCCCCGCCGGCAGCGTCATCTCCGACGTGGCGACCACCGCGAAGTGGTCGCCCGCCGCCCCCAGCTTCGGCCCCCATCCGCCCCATGTATAGTCAATCTTGCCCGTCTGCTCGCGATGGATCGGCTCGGCCGAAATGATCCGCTCCCACGCATCCATGTCCCCGCGCGGATCGACCGCACGCGACCAACCGTAGAAGTTCACATCCCAATCGGCCCGCACCAGCATACCGCGCGCCGTCGCTTCGGCATCACCGACCACAAACCGCACCGCGAACTGCGAACACCCAGAATCTGTTGGAACGCGTTCAATCGTCACCACTGAGGGCGTCATGCCGGACGCAGGCGTCACCCGCACATCACCCTCAACCACCGTCGCCTCGAACGTCGTCGCCGGTCCCAATACCTGCACGACCATTGACCCCCAGCCCATCCCCCTACTCGGATGCACCTTCACCGACTGAAAGTCGAACGGCCCCCACTCATCAACCAGAATATTGGCCTTTCCCTGCGGCACCCGGGGCAACGGCTCAGGCATCGTCCCCCGTGTCGCTACCAACGCCTCTACCTGTGGCAGGTGCCATCCCTGGACCCGCTTGCAGGTCTCGGCGACTACATCACATGCACCCGTCTCCAACTTCATCGCCCCGCCGCTGACTTCCGCCAAGTCTCCGGCCTCATCCATCCAGTCGACCCCGCCCGCCACGCGCACGCCACCCCCGATGTAGTTGTGCGAACCGGTCATGACCTTCCCCGTCTCGTTCTCGATCACCCCACCGAGCAGCGCATTCTCTCCCCACTCCGTCAAGGTCGTCCCCCCTGCCAGCCTCGCCACGCGCTCACATTCCTCGAACAGGTTCCCGGAAACCTCCAACTCCGTGCTGTCCCGCGTCGCAATGCCCGTGGCACACCGCTCGAACACGTTCGATCGGATGCTCTCGTTCGTCGATGCCCCGCCCTGTTTCAGGCCAAATACCGAACCAAGTAGATCCGCGTCCTCATCCCACCAGAAATGCACCCCGCGCCGATTGTCCCGAAACACGTTCTGTTCCAGGATGTTCCCGCGCCCGTGCTCAATCGACACCCCATTCCGACAACCCGAAATCTCATTGAACGCGATCAACGAATTCCGCGAATACCCACCCCACATGCCATGACGACAGTGGTTCAGCCGGTTGCCGACGAACACATTCTGATCAGAGAACGTCGCCTCAATCCCGTTCGCCACCGCATGCGAGAAATCGTTCATCAAGACGATGTTCCGATTGCACCCACCCTCACCAGACTCCTTCAACGTCTCGTTGCCCGCATACAGGAAGAATCCATCCCCCCCATGCGTCGCGCTGTTTTGCGCGAACAGATTGTCACTGCACTGCTCATAAACCAGAATGCCCGTCGAATCCTGCCCCCGCTCATAGACGCCGTGACTATACCCCCGCACGCAGAAATCGAACCGGTTGTTCAGCATGCGGCAGAAACTCGACCGCCA
>JAAEQP010001720.1 GCA_024231375.1 bacterium
AGCGCCAAATAAACGGTGACTGTCCCTATTTAAATTCGGGGCGGCGCGCATGGGGCTAGTCTTCGTCCCAGACGGAGATATCGTCTTCGGTGCCGTCTTGAGCGTCGGCGCCGCGGGAGTAGAGGTCGTATTTGTTCTTCTTGCCGGGGTACCGGTAGACGTAGGGATTTGCCCAGCCGTCTTTCTTGATCTGGATGACGTAGCTCTTGTCCTTGCTCACCAGATCGGACAGTTGTTTGGGGTATTGGTCGTTGTGTTCGAGTGCGTAGGCCTCGATGGCTTTCTGGTAGATGGACAGGTCGGCCTTGGCCCGCAGTTCGCGCGCCTCGGTGCCGCGACCGGCCACGGCGAAGGTCACCATACCCGCCAGAATGCCGATGATGACCATGACGAGGATCAGTTCCAGCAGCGTGAATCCGCCGTTCGCTCTCATGTTTCCCTCCAAATGGGATGCCGGCCCACGCCGGTTGGTGTTGGTGGATCGATGTGTTCGGGACATTCGGTTACCTCAGATTGCGGTTGCACTCAGGGTCAACATGGGCAACAGCATGGAAATCACCAGGAATCCCACAATAACGCCCATGATCACGATCATAATTGGTTCCAGCATGGCGGTCGCCGCTTTCACGGCGCGATCCACCTCGATGTCGTAGGCGTCCGCCAACCGTTTGGTGATGGCGCCAATACGACCGCTCTCTTCACCGATGGCGAACATATTGACGACCACGGGCGGGAAGAACTCGGTCATCCGCAGGCCGGAATTGATGCTGTCGCCCTCGGCCACCCGCGCACGGATAGTAGCGACCTCGGCGGCGACGGCCTTGTTGCTGAGGGTCCTGACGGTGATGTTCAGCGACGTGAGGATGGGGACGCCGTTGTCGAGTAGGGTACCCAGCGTGCGTGCGAACTGGGCCATCACGTACTTCTGGGCCACGTTCCGCACGATGGGCACCTTCAATACCAGTTTGTCGACGTGCAGCCGCCCCGCCTCACTCCGCGCATAGGACACCAAGGCACCGATCCCCAAGGCCATCGCAATAAGGACCGCCCACCACCAGGCCGCCATGAACTCACAGCCCGCCATCACAAATCGTGTGGACCACGGCAGACTGGCCTGAAAATCGTCGAATACGGCCGTGAACTTCGGAAAGACGAAGGACACCAGAATGAAAATGGCGATGGTGCCCATGAGCATGAGAAAGGCCGGGTAGATCATGGCCGACACGGCCTTGCCACGCAGTTCTTCGTCTTGTTCGCCGTAGGACACGATGCGCCAGAGCACCTCGTCGAGCATGCCGCCCGATTCGCCGGCGCGCACGAGGCTGCAATACATAGCAGGGAAGAGCTTGGGGTGTTGTTCGAGGGCTTCGGCGAAGGTGGTGCCTCGTTGCACATCTTCGCGCAGTTGCTCGATCACCGTGATGAGTTTGGGGTTGACGGTCTGTTCGGCCAGTGTGGACAAGGCGCGCGTAAGCGGCATGCCCGACTCAAACAAGTTGGCCAGTTGCCGGAAGAAGATGTTGCGGTCCTTCAGACGGATACGGACAAAGGCATGGCGGACCGCTTCGCGCGACGCTCCCCCTGTGTCTTCCTGGATGGAAATAGGGAAGTACCCCATCTCGCGGAGATGGGCGGCCGCGGCGCGTTCGCTTTCGGCCTCGAGGACGCCCGTGGACATCTCGCCGGGACCTTTCTTCACCTCATACCGATACTGTGGCATTGTCTTCAGGCGGCGCGGGGTCGGCCGCGTCCACGCTCATTTCGTCCGATTCCACCGTGACGCGCACGGCTTCCTCGAAGGTGGTCCGTCCCTGGCACACACGTTCCCACGCGGCTTCGCGAAGGGTGCGCATGCCGAGTTCCCGGGCGAGGTGCTTAATCTCGGTGGACGGCCGGCGCTGGACCGTCAACCGCTTGATGGCGTCGGTGAAGGGCAGAATCTCGTAGATGGCGGACCGGCCGCGGTATCCCGTGTTTCGGCAGGCGTCGCAGCCGCGGGCGCGTCGGAATTCGGCGTCGGCCGGCACTTCGTCGGGCGTCAGTCCGAGTTGCGTGAACTCGTCCGCCTCGGGCGAATAGACCTCGGCACACTTGGGGCACAGGCGGCGCACCAGGCGCTGTGCGATGGACGCGACCATGGTGCTGGCAATGAGGAACGGTTCGACCCCCATATCGGTCAGCCGCGTCACAGCGCCGGCGGCATCGTTGGTATGCAACGTGCTGAATACCAGATGGCCGGTCAGGCTCGACCGGATGGCCATCTCGGCGGTCTCGAAATCGCGCACCTCACCCACCAGCATGATGTCGGGGTCGTGCCGGAGCATGGACCGCAAGGCCTCGGAGAACCCGAACCCGATGGAGGGTTGCACCTGCATCTGGCTGATGCCCTTGAGCTGGTACTCAATGGGATCTTCGATGGTAATAATCTTGCTCTCGAGCCGGTTCAGCTTGTTGAGCGCGCCGTACAGCGTGGTCGTCTTGCCACTGCCCGTAGGCCCGGTCAATAGGATCATGCCGTGAGGCCGCTGGATGAATGCGTTGAACTGTTCGAGGTCCTGCGCCTGGAAGCCCAGTTCTTCGAGCGGCAAGAACATGGACGCCCGGTTCAGGATACGCAGGTTGACGGTTTCGCCGTGAGGCGTGGGCAGGATCGACACGCGGAGATCGAATTGCTCGTCGCCGAGGGATGCACGAATCTTGCCGTCCTGGGGCAGGCGTTTCTCGGCGATATTGAGATTGGCCATGATCTTGATACGCGACACGATGGCGGAGTGGAGCCCGCGAATGGCCCCGGGCGTCGGAACGGCGTGCAGAACCCCGTCGATCCGGTATCGGACGCGGAGCTGGTCTTCGAAGGGTTCCATATGCACGTCGGTGGCCTCGGTCTGGATGGCCTCGGCGAGCAATTCGTTCACAAATTTGATGATGGAGGCGTCGATGTTCTCGTCGCCGAGATTGGATCCTCCCTCGCTGCCGTCGAGATGAACCACGCGGCCCGAGCTGTCGGAGTCGCTCAGGATGCGTTCCACGGTTTCCGCGCCGACGCCGTACAGGCGTTTCAAGGCGCGCTGAATCTCGTCGGGTGTGGCCACGGCAGGTTCGATGCGCTGCTTCAACACGAGGCGGATGTCGTCGAGGAGTTGGGCGTTCAACGGATCGTTCACAGCCACCACAATGGCGCCGTTTCGTTCCTGAATGGGCACGAAGTCATAGTGGGTCGCGAACCGTGGGGGCACCTTGTCCACCACCTCGGGCGGAATCTCCATCTTGGACGGGGTCACGTACCGCAGCTCGGCAAACTCCGCCAGGGAGCGGTAGGCGGTTTCGTCGTCGGCGTGCTTCCCCGCGATGAGGGCTTCGACCAGACGCGTGGCGTCGCCCGACGTTTCGCCGTGCAATCGGGTCATTTCGTCGTCGGTGACGAGGCCCTGGCGAATCAGATGGCGTTCAAACGCGGTCTCAGCAGGCACGGGTGGCACTCCTCCAATCATGAGCATTCGTTGTTCGTTGCGTATGGTATCGCGAAATTGCCCGCCAAGGAAAGGCGGACCGAAACCGGACCGGGCGTCAGTGGCTCGGGGCCGCCGCGAGCCTGTCCATGGCGTCGTGTGCCAATTGCGCCAACACGGGCACTTCCGCCGCCTTCATGTAGTGCTCCTCAGCCCGAGTGGCGTCGCGCATGCCGCGGCTGTACACATGCCCTATCTCCAAATCGAGACGCGCCACCGCCACCGCCGCGGTACACCGGCCGCGGGCAGTTTTCAGCGCAGCGAGAAGGCCGGCCGGGTCGGTGCCGTCCACCGGGTTTTCCGCCACGCGGTAGGCCATGTCGAGCGCCGCCAACTCCGCCACACGCGTGGACGGGTAGGCGATGATGACTTCTTCCAGTCCCGACAGGTCGCTGCCGCGGGTTTGACGCGCGGCATCGAGGGCCTGGAGGGACGCGAATTGCACCTTGCGTGCCTCGTCGAGCACGTCGTACCGGTCGGCGACGGTGCGTTCGCGTTCGGGGTCGTTCGCGAGCACGTCGCGGTAGTCGGCGCGAAGCCGGGTATAGGCCGCATGGGCCTCGGGATACATGCAGCGTTCATCGGCGAGCTGGGCCAACGTGTACTGGGCCTCGCCCGCCAACCGGTCGCGCGGGTGGTCGGCCACGGCGCGATTCAACAACTCGAAAGCGGCGGCATAGTCGCTGCGCGACACGGCGGCGCGCACGTCTTCCAGCATGGGTTCCACGGGGGAAGCCGCCAACGTGACGCCTGGAACGGGTGCTTCGGCGCCCTGGCTGTTGGTCCAGACGGTGTAGGCGACTGCGCCGATCAGGAACATGCACGCTGCTCCGGCGAAGGCCAGATGCCGGCCATTGGCCACACCCCAAGCAGGGCGGTCCGCCAACCGGGCCCGCACACGCGGAAGCAGATCGATATCAAGCTCGGGTCGGTCCGCCGGGATGCGCTTGGTCAGACAGAGGATCCCGTCGGCCGTGGCGCGGAGGTCCGCATCCTCGGCCAGAGCGGCGTCCAATTCCGCTTGTTCACCGGGGTCCAGCGTCTCGTAGGCGGACGCCGCGATCAACCCTTCGATTCTACGCCGTTTCAACCACCACATTGTCGAATAACTCCAGGCACCGCGCCTATGATTCCAACAAATCCGCCAATTCCACCTGCATTTTCTTCAATGCGCGGAACAGATGGACTTTCACGCTTCCAACCGTGCAGCCTTGGACCTCGGCGATCTCCGCCAGTTGCAGGCCCTCATAGTGGCGCATCACGAACACCGCCCGTTGGGCCGGCGACAACACCACCAACGCCGCCTGCACCCGATCGTCAATCTCGCCCGCATGGACTTGGCGCTCCGTATCGAAGGCCACCGCCTCGGCTTTCGCCGACTGACCGGGGCCGGGCTCGCCGGTCGCATCCAACGGCTCGGTCCGCCGACGTTTGCGCCGCCGGGTCAGGTCGATGGCCTGGTTAGCCGTCAACCGCAGGAGCCAAGGGACGAACCCACTCGTTGGCTCCCACATACTCACCTTGCGGTAGGCCTTGATGAGCGCGTCCTGGGCCACGTCGAGGGCGTCTTCCCGATTCGACGTGATGCGGTACGCGACCGCATACACGCGTCCCTGGTGCCTTCGCACCAGTTCGTCAAACGCCGAGTCATCCCCCGCCTTCAGCGCAAGGGCCAACTCCTCATCGCTCAGCGCCGCTAAGTCCATGTCGTCCTTACGTGTCACCTACCAAACGTCCCCTGAAGGTAGAAGGTTTACACAGCCGGGGCCGCGTTCAGTAGCCCGGCGCATCGCGGATCCCCTAACCTCAATCAGACAATGACGTTACATTCGCCAATCGATCACTCGGCGACGGTTCGTCCGGGAACAGTGTGCACCTATCGTCCCCCAAAGGCAACCCGATCCACCCGAGGTGCCGCGGATCTGCTGAAAGAGCCACAAGCCCACCAGAACAGAAGCGACAAACGGGGGCCGCCAAGCTCCCGCGTCCCATTGTTGACCTTCTTAGGGCACCAATGGGTGGCTGTGGAGCTGTTGAAGAACTCACACCCACGAAAACAGAAGCGACGAACGGGAGAAGCGAAAAACCGGGACTGTACCAAGCGGAGTCCGCCGCAGGCGGGCGCAGACGGGACTGTCCCAGGTCTTTTCGCGGCCTACGCGTAGCAGTGGGGACCTTGAGAAAGTGGCTGTCCCCCGCTCATCGCGGGCTAGGCGTGAGAGGCGGCCCTTCTTCAACAGCCCCACTGTCCCCGGTTGGTTCGACCTCGCGAAGGACTCTAAAGGAGACGTTTATCCAAGCCCGCCGATCATCGGGCTTCCGGTCACCCACGAGTTCACCTGTTCGCACCCATCCCGTAGCCGCGTTATACGTGTCAACGTATTGGTGTCCACGGATTGGCATGTGTGGATAGAAGAAGCCCTCCGCAATGATCTCAGGATCACCATCTGACGGATTGGCATACTCCGCGAAGCTGTCAGGATCCAACCCAACGCTCTCCTTGGTATAGTCGTAGAAGTAGTTGCCGCAGACCTCGCTAGCGTTCCCGATAAGGTCATGTACGCCTTCCGGTGACGCGCCCTGTGGGAATCGCCCCACTGTGGTTACACAGGGCTTGGCTAAGTTCGGAGGGTATAGCGCCTGGTATTGTGCCCAGAGAAAGGCTCGCCCAACGGGCGATTCCTCACCCCAGGGGAAGGTTCTACCTTCAGGACCTCGCGCGGCGTACTCCCACTC
>JAAEQP010001721.1 GCA_024231375.1 bacterium
ACATCACGTCGATGAGCGACGTGATGTTGATGGACGGTCGACGCCGGTGCTTTCTCGCGTTGAATGGTGCGGTCATGGGCTTTCCCGAGGGTATCGAGAGGCATATCGTATATCGCGTGCCAACACCAGCTATCTTACACGCGCAGTCGAGGTCGGCACAAGATCTACACTATAATGCAGGCACTGTTTTGGGGAGACGTGCGAAACCAGGGAGGCCTCTATCGTGCAAGCAAAGGCACTGGTCTGTGACCAAGGACAAGCGTTCGCGCTACGCGACGTGGAGTTGCCCGATCCCGGCGACACCGACATGAAGGTGCGAGCCTTGTGCTCCGGTGTCAGCATCGGCACCGAGTTCGCGCTCATACGAAACAAGATCTCCTGGGGACCCTATCCGCTCTGCACCGGCTACCAGGCTGTAGGCATGGTGGAGGAATGCGGGTCGGCAGTGAAAGGATTCACGCCGGGCGACGTGGTCTACTATCGCGACAACCGACCCATGGTTCTGCCCGACGGGCAGGCGGTGTCCCCCGTGACCGGCACCCACTGTTCCTATGCGCTCATCGATCCGAACACCACCCACGGCGTGGCCCATCTGCCGGACGGCGTGTCACGCGATGCCGCGAGTCTCTTCGTCATGCCGGCCGTGGGCCTGGCGGGTGTCGACATGGCAAATCCGCGGATGGGGGAGACCGTGGTGGTATACGGCGTCGGTCTCATTGGTCTGGGCGTGGTTGCCGCATGCGCGCATCGAGGGTGCGTGGTTGTTGCCGTGGATCTCGATCCGGCTCGGTTGGACCTGGCGGCGCGCCTTGGCGCGGACCATCTGGTCAACGGTTCGTGTGAGGATGTGGCGGCGTGTGTCGAGGGCGTATCGCCGGGGGGTGCGGACGCGGTGTTCGAATCTACGGGCATCCCTGCGTGCATCGACCCCGCCATCGCGATCTGTAGGTGCGAAGGCACCTTCGTCTGGCAGGGCAACTACGGGGCGGAACCCGTGTCCATGCATTTCCTGCCGCCCCACGGCAAGCATGTGACCATGGTGTTTCCTTCCGACGATGGCTTGGCCCCGTGTCGGCGAGCCGTGTTGAAGAACATGGCCTCGGGCGCATTGGACTGGGCCTCGACCATCACGCACCGCGTCGAAGCGCATGAGGCGGCGGCGTTCTATGACCGCATTAACAAGAACCGGGACCACGGTGTCATCGGCGCAGTGATCCGTTGGTCTGAATAGGGGGAGTCATCATGAGCACGATCCTTGTCACGGGCGCGAGCGGGTTCATTGGAAAGGCATTGGCCGCCTCATTAGCGGAACGTCATAGCGTCGTGTGCATGAGTCGCCGCGATCCCGCCCTTGGCTTGCCCTTTGTTCCAGGCGAGTTTCAGCGCTTCGAAGACTTGCGCCAACTCGACGAATACACCTTTGACGCGGTGGTTCATCTCGGCGCGGTCACAGGCGGCGCGCCCGAACGCGACGGCATGCTGGTCAATGTCGAGGGATCGCGGTGTCTCATGCGCTATCTCATCGACCGGGGATGCCGGAAGTTCGTGATGGCGAGTTCCATCGCCGTAGTCGGCATGCAGAACCCGTTGTTTCGACCCTTGCACCTGCCCATTTTCGACGAGCATCCGTGTCTCGACCGGGACGGGTACGGATTCTCCAAGTTCATGATGGAAGAAGTCACGCGTTACCATCATCGGCAGAACCCGCATATTGATGCGATCAACCTCAGGCTCTCCGCTGTCTGCCCGGACGACAGTCCCGCGCCGTTGGTCGTGCCAGGACCGGTCGGCGCTTGGGCACTGGGCGGCCTGACCATGATGTGCCTGAGTGATGCCCTTCGCGCGTTCACGCTGGCGGTGGAATCAGAGTGTCGGCCCGGCGTGCGCATCATGAACGCGTGTGGCCCAAAGGCGTGGACCCGGCATCCCGTGGGGGACGTGTTGCGAGGATGGTATGGCGACGAGGTGGACGTGTCGCACTTCGAACA
>JAAEQP010001722.1 GCA_024231375.1 bacterium
ACCATGAATGCCGCCTTCGGGATGCGCATCGAAGTCTTGCCGGGAGACCTGACGATCCCCGAAGGCGGCGACGTACAGATCGCGGCCACCGTGGACGGCCCCGTTCCCGAGGAAGTCGTCATCGAATATGAAGACGTAGAGGAGGCGGATGGCGAGGGTTCTGAGCCGAACGAACCCGTGCGCATGGCCATGCATCCTGCCCAGGATGACTACAAGGCCGTCATGCGCAATGTCGTCGGCTCACGGATGTACCGGGTGACGGCAACGGGTTCAAGCCAGAGCACGTCGTTTCTAGCGTTCCGCTCGGCGGCAGGGCGCACTGCGGTCTCCAAGACGTATCGCATTGACACGCACCCGCCACCCCGGCTCGAGCGGCTCCGTGTGGAGACAACGTTTCCCGACTACTTTGGGCGGGAGGCGGAGATCGAGGATCCAGCGACAGGCGATCTGAAAGCGCCCGTGGGTACGGTGGTGACCATGGTGGCCGAAGCGAACAAACCCCTTGCGGAGGCCGGACTGTCGTTCGGTGAGGAGTCTCTGGGCGCAGAGGTGGACGGCACGGAATTCACGCTGACGTTCGCAGTCGAGAAGAGCTTTTCGTATCGGTTTGCGCTCAAGGACGATCAGGGTTTCGAGAATGTGAACGACGTCTACCATTCGATCACGGCCGTCCCGGACAAAGCGCCATCGGTGGCCATTGTATCGCCTGAAGGCGATGTCTCCGTGGGACCGAAGGACTTGGTTCCCCTCGTATTCCGGGCCGAGGACGACTACGGCTTGGCACGCGTCGAGGTCTGTATGGCCCGGGGCCAGGAGACCGAACCGAAGGTGTTGCAGAGTTACCTCGGTGGTGGCG
>JAAEQP010001723.1 GCA_024231375.1 bacterium
CATTGATTAGCCCCCATTCGACCGCCAGACGCACGGCGTGGGCGCGGTCGCGCGCGCCCAATTTGCCCAGGATGCGACTGACGTGGTTCTTGACCGTCCCTTCCGCCAGGTACAACTGGGCGGCGATCTCGGCGTTGGCGGCGCCCTCGGCCATCAGGCGCAGTACGTCCCGCTCGCGCGGGGTCAACCGTTCAGTGATCGTTGGTTTCTCCTCGCCTGGACGAGTCGCGCGGCGGATCACCTTCTGCGTGACGGCGGGGTCGAGGATCGAGTCTCCGGCGTGGACGGCGCGGATGGCCGCGGCCAAATGATCGGGATCGGCGTTCTTGAGCAGGTAGCCGGACGCGCCCGCTCGCAGCGACTCGAAGACGTATTCGTCGTCGTCAAAAGTCGTCAGCACGATCACACGGGTGTGTGGATGGCGGGCGCGAATCTCGCGCGTCGCGGCCACACCGTTCATACCTGGCATACGCATGTCCATCAACACCACGTCTGGCGATTGTTCGGCGACGAGCGCCAGCGCTGCGCGCCCATCGGCGGCCCGTCCTACTACCGTCAAGTCGGGGACCATAGCGAGTAGCGAGGCCAATCCCTCTCGGACGAGAGTTTGATCATCTACAATGGCGATACGAATGCGGTTCATAATGTGACCTCATTCAAAAAAGCCAGCGTTCTATCGAAAATTTTCTGCGGCGTCAACTCGTCGGTATGGATGTAGAGGTTTGCGTGTTGCCGGGCGTGGCGCAAGCGGTGGGCCAGTTCGATCCACCAGTCCG
>JAAEQP010001724.1 GCA_024231375.1 bacterium
GGGCGCCTTCTGGGTAGTGAATCCGGGTCGCCACGGCCTCGAGCAATACCGCGCCGATGGAGCGCTTGTCAGCGCGTGGTACAACCCCTCCATGAAGGTGGAGGGATTTTGCGGGTGCTGCAACCCGTCACACGTGGCGTTCATGTCGGATGGGGCGCTGGTAACGGCCGAGAAAGGCATCACACGCGTGAAGATCTACGCGGTCGACCAGACCATGGACGGCGTCGTGGCCGGTCCCGATGCGTTCCATGACGGACCGACCGGTCCGTTTTCCGACGACCTCGAAATGCCCATCAAGGATCTCGCTGTAGATACGGAGGGGCGCGTTCTGGTGTTGGACGGGAAACGAAACACCATCCGCGTGTTTGTCAGAAAGGAGCCGGCGTAGGATGAACACAACTACCGTGGACCGGCGCCAATTCGTCACGGACCTCGCCCGGACCGGCCTGCTTTGCGGGTTGACGGCTTTGGGCGCGCTTCTGTTCTGGCGGCGGTTGAGAAAGGGCGATTGTGCCGATCTGCACGCGTGCCGGCGCTGCGCAATCTACGCAGCATGTCCGACGCGACGCAATAGGGACCGCGATTCCTCATGAGCAATCCCAAACAGACTTCACGACGCGACTTCATCCGCGCAGCGGCTGCCGTCGGCGTGGGCGGCGGACTCTGGTGGACGGCGAAACCCGCGTCGGGGCGGATGGTGTGGCAACTCGACCCGACAAAATGCGTGCAGTGCGGACGGTGTGCCACGCACTGCGTGCTGAACCCCAGCGCCGTCAAGTGCGTTCACTCCTACCGCATCTGTGGCTATTGCGACCTGTGCGGCGGGTATCTGCAACCGGGCGCAAAAGAGCGCGACACGGGCGCGGAGAATCAGTTGTGTCCCGTGGCAGCCATCAAACGCACGTTCATTGAGGACCCCTTCTTCCAATACACGATTGATGAGGACCTGTGCGTTGGCTGCGGCAAGTGCGTCAAGGGATGCGGCATGTTCGGAAACGGATCTCTGTACATGCAGGTGAAGCAGGACCTGTGCGCGGGCTGCAACGAATGCAGCATCGCGCGTGCGTGCCCGGCGAAGGCGTTCCGGCAGATTCCCGCCGATGAGGCCTACCTCCTGAAGACACCACAGGAAGGGGGCGAAACCAAGGAATGAGTACCCGCGCACGCACGCTGAGTCTGGTGGTTCTGGTCGCTCTGGCCGCGTTCAACAGCACGGCTGACTTCCGGTTCCCCATGCCCGAATTCGAATCCGGCTACGTGTATCCGGACATGCACACACCACCCCCATCACGCACCAGCGACGCCTTGGACGTGGCGCTGCTCACGGTAGCACTCATTGTCGGCGCATGGTTGGTGCTGAAGCGTCGATCACGGCCAGGCGTGTTTCTGCTGACCGTGTTTTCGTTGGCCTACTTCGGGTTCTGGCGGGAAGGATGCGTCTGCCCTGTGGGCTCGGTGCAGAATGTGGCTGCGGCCCTGTTCGACGGCGAGGTGGTCGTTTCGTTGGCGGTACTGGCCTTCTTCCTGCTTCCTTTGGTGTTTGCTCTCTTCTTTGGCCGAGTCTTCTGCGCGGGAGTCTGTCCGCTGGGCGCTATCCAGGAAATCGTGGCCGTACGCCCCGTCGCTCTCCCCCGATCCGCCGACCAACTGCTTCGACTAATCCCCTACATCTACCTGGGCCTCACGATACTGGCCGTGGCCACGGGCAGTGGATTCCTGATTTGCCGGTACGACCCCTTTGTCGGATTCTTCCGCCAAGGCGCCAGCTTCAACATGTTCCTGACGGGCGGCATTCTACTGCTCATCGGACTCTTCGTTGGGCGTCCCTACTGCCGCTACCTGTGTCCTTACGGCGTGCTGCTGGGCTGGATGTCGAGGTTTGCCAAGTGGCCTGCGCGCATTACGCCTACGGAGTGTATCCAGTGCCGGCTCTGCGAAGATTCATGCCCGTACGGCGCTATTGACGAACCGACGCCTGACACCGGCGCTCCGCCGCGCAAGCAAGGCGTGAAACGTCTCGGCGTGCTCCTGGCACTGGCGCCCGTCATCATCGGGCTGGGCACGTTCACCGGCCTGGCATCCCACAACTGGCTGGCACGCATTCACCCTACGGTGCAACTCGCGGAACGGATCGCCGATGAGGAGCAGGGCCTGGTTCCAGACATGACGCTCGAAAGCGAAGCATTCCGGGCCGGTCGGCAGACCATCGACGAACTCTATGCGGAAGCGCACCTGGTCCGCGCCGGGTTCCGGGGCAAGTCCGGATGGTTGGGCGCGTTCCTGGGCCTGGTGGTGGCAGCGAAACTGGTTTCGTTGTCCCTTGTGCGGAAGCGGACGGACTACGAAGCGGACCGCGTCGCGTGTGTGAGTTGCGCGCGGTGCTTCCCTTACTGTCCGGTTGAAAACACGAAAGTCGGAATCAACGATGAAGTCTGAGTTTGTACCCAATGACGCCGGACGCCGCATCGCGGTGGCAGTAACCATCGTGTCGGGCCTGTTCTCCCTGGTGGTGTGCGTGCTGCTTATCACCAACTACCTCCAGGTGCAAGCCATCGACCCGTTGGACAACGCGGAACTCCTGCGGTTGCGCGAGGAGTACGCCAAGACCGCGGGCGAGAACACCGAACTCGCCGATCAGATTCGGGCGATGGACCTCCTGACACGCAAGGCATACTTCACGAGCCAGGACCACCTTCGAATGGGTGGCCTTCTGTTGCTCGGCGGTGTGGTGGTGTTCCTCACCGCCTTTCGACTGGCGGCGCGATGGACCCCGAAGGAACCCGCGCCACAAGGGACACCAAACGCCAGCGCCTACTGGCACGCCATCGCCCAGTCGCGCGAGTTGGTCACGGGCACGGCGGTCATCCTGGTGCTGGTCGCGTTGACGACGGCCTATCTGACCCCCGATGCCATTCCAGTGCCGGCCAGCACCGGAGAGGCGCCGCCAACGGAAACGACTGTTGCCGAGGCGCCTCCCGCCGAGGGCTTTCCCACGTGGGAAGAGGTGCAGGAGCAATGGCCTTCGCTCCGAGGTCCGGGCGGGTACGGCGTTGCCGTGCATACCAACGTGCCGACCCAGTGGGACGCCAAGTCGGGCGACGGAATTCGATGGAAAGTGGAGGACCCGCTCCTGGGCTATAACTCGCCCGTCGTATGGGGCACACATCTGTTCTTGAGTGGAGCCACGGAGGAAGCACGCGAGGTGGCCTGTTTCGACACGGAGACCGGCGGCCTGCTGTGGCGCAATGCCCTGCCTGCGTTCCCGGGGACGCCAGCGACGCCGCCCGATGTAACCGAGGATACGGGCTGGGCCGCGCCGACCATGGCGGTTCATGGTGACCGGGCATTCGCCATGTTCGGCACGGGCGATCTGGCGTGCTACGATTTCGAGGGCAACCTGCTCTGGGGCCGCAATGTGGGTGTGCCCGAGAATCACTACGGACATTCGTCGTCGCTCATTGCCCACAAGAACCTGCTCTTCGTTCAGTTCGACGACAAGGCCAACCCGCGCGTGATGGCGCTCGATGTAACCACGGGCGACGAGGTCTGGGCGGCCAAGCGCGAGAAGATCTCGTGGGCGTCCCCTGCGTGTGTGCCTACACCCTTCGGGACACAACTCTTCCTGGCGTCCGAAATCAAGCTGGACGCCTACGACCCGGACACGGGCACGCTGCTATGGAGCCACGAGGCGCTCGACGGTGAAGTCGCCCCGTCGCCGACATATGCGAACGACACGGTGATCGTGGCCAACGAGTACGCCATGGCCACGGCGGTCCGGCTTGGCGGCACGGAAGGCGCGGTGACGTCCGAGATCGCGTGGCAATGGGAAGACGTGCTTCCCGAGGTGTCCAGCCCCATTGCCAGCGACGACCATGTCTACATCGCCACGTCGATGGGCGACATCGTCTGCCTGGACCTTCAAACGGGCGAAGAGGTCTGGCTGGAAGAATTCGACGAAGGCTTCTACTCGTCGCCGATTCGAATCGGCGACCTCATTTATGTTCTGGACTTGCAGGGAACCATGCACATCTTCCGTACGGGCGCTGAGTTCGAGGTTGTCGCTCAATCCGCGTTGGGCGAGCGCACGTTCGCGACGCCCGCGTTCCTCGACAACCGCATCTATGTGCGCACGGAAGACAACCTCATCTGTATCGAAGGCAATGCAGGAAGTTAGATTCTGTATAGACGATATCGACCGAATCGTTGACGAAATCGGGAGGGACCAGGATGCCCTCATTCCGATTCTTCACGCGATCCAGGGCCGGTATCGGTACCTTCCCGACGCCGCGCTGCAACGCGTGTGCGAGACGACCCGTATCTCGCCCGCCACCGTTGAAGGCGTCGTGTCGTTCTTCGCGCGCTTCCGCCGGAAGCCCGTGGGGCGGCACACCATCCATGTGTGCGACGGGACGGCGTGCCACGTGAAAGGCGCGCCCGCGGTCTACGACGCGTTTGCGAAGGAACTCGGGCTACCCGACGGTGAAGACACGGATGCCAAAGGCGAGTTCACCTTGCAGCGGATTGCGTGCCTGGGATGTTGCACATTGGCGCCCGCCGTCCAAATCGACCGCGTCACCTATGGCCACGTCCACGCCGACACCGTGTCAACCGTTATCGAGGATTTCCTGGCCCACGAGGCGGAGCGGCGCGAGAAGCCCTTGCAGCAGGAAGATGGCGACGACCTCGCCGAGGCGGAGATCCGCGTTGGGCTGGGTTCGTGCTGCATTGCGGGCGGAAGCGACAAGGTCCGGGTTGCGCTTGAAGAGACCCTGGAGTCCATCGACACACCCGTCCGCGTGAAACGGGTCAGTTGCGTGGGCATGTGCCACCAGACGCCGCTTCTGGAGATTGTGCTTCCGAATCGGCCGACACTGCTCTACGCCAAAGTTCAGGCGGACGACGTCGCGGATATCGTGTCCCGGCATTTCACGCCGAGCAAACCGATGGCCCGCTTCCGGAAAGGCGTCGGGCGGTGGGTCCAGAATCTGTACACCGACGAAGGACGCGACGTGGTCGAGCGCCGTGCCATCGACGTACGCGACAAACCGGTGGCGGCGTTTCTCGATGGTCAGCGCAGATTGGCCACGGAATACTGCGGCGCCATCGACCCGACCGACCTTGAGGAATACACCCGCCTCGGCGGCTTTGAAGCGTTGCGCGGGTGTCTGGGACTGTCGACAGACGACGACAGCAGGATACTCGACCCACCAGCCATCATCGACACACTTCTGGACAGCGGACTCCGTGGCCGCGGCGGCGCGGGCTTCCCGTCCGCGCGTAAATGGGACATGGTGCGCAAGGCGTCCGGAGACCGAAAGTTCGTGGTCTGCAATGGCGACGAGGGCGACCCCGGCGCCTTTATGGACCGCATGATTCTCGAGTCGTATCCCTTCCGCGTCATCGAAGGCATGCTTGTGGCATCGGTGGCCGTTGGGGCTCACGAAGGAATCCTGTATATCCGAGCCGAATACCCTCTGGCCGTGGATCGCGTCAAGGAAGCCATCGCCCGATGCGAGGCCGCGGGCTATCTGGGCGACAATGTCCTGGGGAGTGGCCACACATTCAACCTCCGCGTGATGGCGGCCGCGGGCGCGTTTGTGTGCGGCGAGGAAACCGCACTGCTTGCTTCGCTCGAAGGCCGCAGAGGAACGCCCGAGTTTCGGCCACCCTATCCCGCCGAATGCGGCCTCTATGGATGCCCCACGCTGGTGAACAACACCGAGACCTTTGCCTTGGTGCCGTGGATTGTGCGCAATGGCGCCGAAGCCTTTGCCGAAATGGGTACCGAACACAGCAAAGGAACCAAGGTCTTCTCGCTCGCCGGCAAGGTGAACCGGGGCGGCCTTATCGAAGTGCCTATGGGCGTGACGATTCGCGAGATCGTCGAGCGCATCGGCGGCGGTGTGCAGGGCTCGGGGACCTTCAAGGCCGTGCAGGTGGGCGGCCCGTCCGGCGGCTGCATCCCTGCGTCGCTGGCCGACACGTCCGTCGACTACGAAGCCTTGGCCGACGCGGGGGCTATGATGGGGTCAGGCGGGCTTGTGGTCCTTGACGACAAGGACTGCATGGTGGAAATGGCGCGGTATTTTCTGTCGTTTACCCAGTTGGAGTCGTGCGGGAAATGCACGCCCTGCCGCGTGGGCACCAAGCGGATGCTGGACATTCTCACGAGGCTGTGCGAAGGCAAGGCCGAGTCAGCCGACCTGGACCAATTGGAGCGCCTTGCCGGAAGCGTCAAAGAGCAGAGCCTGTGCGGTCTGGGGAAGACGGCCCCGAACCCCATATTGACCACGCTACGGTACTTCCGCGATGAGTTTGAAGCCCATGTGGAGGGGCGTTGTCCCGCGGGGGCCTGCAAGGCGCTCATCACGTACTCGGTCACGGAGGATTGTATCGGGTGTACAAAGTGCGCCCAGAAGTGTCCCGCCGATGCGATTGCGCTTCGGCCCTATGAACAGCACGAGATCGACGCGGAGAA